>JAEXJH010000099.1 GCA_023445955.1 Pseudomonadota bacterium | reverse complement strand
GCGTCGGTCAGGGCGTGCAGGCCGGCGTCGGCGTCGGAGTGGCCGATCAGGGTCTCGTCGTGCTTGATGGCCACGCCGCACAGCCAGACCTCTTCACCCGGGCCCCAACGGTGGGCGTCGAAGCCCTGGCCGACTCGGGTGATGCGCGCGGCGCCGGCGAGCCGTTCGGCCATGGCGAAGTCCTCGGGATAGGTGAGTTTCAGCAAAAGCGGATCGCCCGGCGCGATGGCCACGCGGCCGCCGGCGGCTTCCACCACCTGGGCGTCGTCGGTCGGCTCGCCTTCGGTCCAGGCGGCATAGGCGGCCAGCAGCGTGTTGCGACGCGCGGCCTGGGGCGTCTGGGCGCGCCACAGATGGTCGCGCGAGGTCGTGATGGGGTTCTGGCCCGGCTCGGCGCGCTTCAGCGTGTCGGCGACGGGAAGGGCAGGGAGCGCGGCGTCGGCGGTCTCGAGTGCTTTCAGCACGCCCTCGATCGTCGCTCTCGTCAGGAAGGGCCGGGCGGCGTCATGGATGAGCAACGGCTCGTCCTCGGGACGGTTGGCGAGAGCCGCCAGACCCAACTGCACCGACAGCGCCCGAGTCGCGCCGCCCGCGACCGCGCGCCACCCCGTCAGGCCGTCGAGAACCTCGGCGAGCGCTTTTTCGCCTTCCTGTGTCGTTACGATGACAATGTCCGCCGCGCCGCCCGCTAAGAAGGCTTCGACCGACCAGCGCAGGGCCGGTTTTCCGGCTACGGGCCGCCATTGCTTGGCCTGGCCCGGACCGGCTCGGGTTCCCGAACCGGCGGCGACGATCACGGCGGAAAAGGTCATGGCGGCTGTTTAGTCCGGTCGCCGCGCTTGTCCAGCCGATTGGACTTTACTGCGCCGCACAATGTGCCTAAAAAGGCAGCTACGGGGATGATCACAAAATGAGCAACACGCTCGATATCGGCGGGGTCGAAGTCCCTGGTCGGGTGTGGATCGCACCCATGACCGGGGTGTCGGACCTGCCCTTCAGAGAAACAGCCGCGGCGCTTGGCGCGCCTTATGTGGCGACGGAAATGGTGGCTTGCGCCGAATTCGCGCGAGGGCGACCCGATGTCGTGCGCCGCGCCGCCGTGGGCGAGGGCCTGCCGTTGATGGTGGTTCAACTGGTCGGGCGCGATCCGGGCCTGATGGCCAAGGGTGCGCGCATGGCCGCCGACGCCGGCGCCCAGATCGTCGACCTGAACTTCGGTTGTCCCGCCAAGGAAGTGTCCGCCGGCCAGCAATCGGGCTCGGCCATCATGCGCGAGCCTGACTTGGCCGAAGCCCTCGTCACCGCGGCGGTCGAGGCCGTCGATATTCCCGTCACCGTCAAGATGCGGCTGGGCTGGGATGACAATCTGCGCAACGCCCCCGACATCGCGCGCCGCGCCGAGGCAGCTGGCGCCAAGGCGATCACGGTGCACGGCCGCACGCGCAGCCAGTTCTACAAGGGCGTCGCCGACTGGACCGCCGTCGCGGCGGTGAAGAAGGCCGTCTCGGTGCCGGTGCTGGTCAATGGGGACATCATCGACGGCGACAGCGCCCGCATGGCGCTGGAACAGTCCGGCGCCGACGGCGTGATGATCGGTCGAGGCGTCTATGGCCGTCCGTGGATCGCCGGCGCCATCGCGGCCGCCCTTGAAGGTCGCGGCTTCGCCGAGCCGGGCGCCGAGGAGCGACTGGCCATCGCGCTCACCCATTTCCGCCGCAGCCTCGCCTTCTATGGCCAGCCGCTGGGCCTGAAGATGTTCCGCAAGCACCTGGCCTCGTACATCGAGGCCGCACCCTGGCCCGAGACGGTCGAGGAACGACGGACCGCTCGCGCGACCCTGTGCCGCCTTGAAGATCCCGCCACCGTGGAGGCCGCCCTGAGCGACCTCTGGCTGGCGGGCGGGAGATTAGCCGCATGACCGATCGCGCCCGCGTCCTGGGCGGTCTCGCCCCCGAAGCCTTGAAGGCGGCCGCCTTCGACCTCAGCCCCGAACCGGCGCTGGTGGTCGATCGCGAAGGCGGCCTGGTGGCGGTCAACGAAGCCGCCGAGGCGCTGTTCGGCCACGGCCTGTCGCTGCTGGCCCGCGGTCGCTTCCGCGCCGCTCTGCCGCCGGGCTCGGTGCTGGTCTCGCTGCTGGATCGGGCGATCTTCGAAGGCGCTCTGGTTCGCGAGCATGGCGTCGAGGTCAACCTGTTCGGCCAGCCGCCGTTCGAAGCCGACGGCGCCGCAGCGCCCCTGGGCGACGGCTCGGTGCTGCTGACCCTGCACGTCAAGGGCGTGCTGGGTGTCGACAAGGCTGCCGACGCCGCAGGCCTGCGCTCGGTCGTCGGCCTGGGCAAGATGCTGGCACACGAGATCAAGAATCCGCTGGCCGGCATCCGCGGCGCGGCCCAGCTCTTGAAGACCGGCGCCAGCGCCGTCGACCAGCCGCTGGCCCAGTTGATCGTCGACGAGACCGATCGGATCCGCCGCCTGGTCGACCGCATGGAGGCCTTCTCCGAGCAAGCCCCGACGCCGCGCGAGCCGGTCAACATCCACCAGGTGCTGGACCGCGTCCGGGCCCTGGTCGCCAACGGCGTCGCCGACGGCCTGACGCTGAAGGAAAGCTATGACCCCTCGCTGCCGCCGGTGTGGGGCGACGAAGATCACCTGATCCAGATCTTCCTGAACTTGACCAAGAACGCCGCCGAGGCCGCTCATATGCGGGGCGACGATCGCGGCCAGATCTCGATCCACACGGCCTGGCGCCCGGGGGTCCGGGTGCGTGGCGCCGACGGCAAGACCGCCAGCGGCGCGCCGATCGAGGTTCGGGTGATCGATAACGGTCCCGGCGTGCCGTCCACGCTGCGCGACCACCTGTTCCAGCCGTTCGTGACCACCAAGGCCAACGGCACCGGCCTGGGCCTGGCCCTGGTCACCAAGCTGGTCACCGCCCATGGCGGCCTGATCGACTTCGAATCCGAGCCCGGCCGCACCGTGTTCCGCGTGCTGCTGCCTGTTGCTCCCACTGACACCGCCGCCTCCGGAGACGCCTGAGCATGAACGCCGCGAGCAAGAAGATCCTGATCGCCGACGACGACAGCTCGGTGCGTCTGGTGCTGAGCCAGGCCTTCACCCGTCTCGGCTATCAGGTCCGCGCCACCGGCAACGCGACCACCCTGCTCAAGTGGGTCACGGACGGAGAGGGCGACCTGGTCGTCACCGACGTGATGATGCCAGACGAGAACGTGTTCGACGTGCTGCCGCGCATCCGCAAGGAGCGGCCCAAGCTGCCGATCATCGTGATGAGCGCCCAGAACACCCTGCTGACGGCGGTCAACGCCGCCGATGCGGGCGCGTTCGAATATGTCTCCAAGCCGTTCGACCTGGACGACGTCACCGCTGCGGCTCGTCGCGCGCTGTCGCGTCCGGCCGATACTGAGGCTTCCAAGGCCCAGGCCCGGGCCATGCGCGACGAGCGCCTGCCGCTGATCGGCCGCTCGGCGCCGATGCAGGAGGTCTATCGCACCATTGCTCGCCTGGTCGGCGCTGACCTGACCGTCCTGATCCTGGGCGAAAGCGGCACCGGCAAGGAGCTGGTCGCCCGCGCCCTGCACGAGCTGGGTCGTCGCCGCGACGGCAAGTTCGTGGTCATCAACTTGGCCGCCGTGCCGCGCGAGCGGGTCGAGGCCGAGCTGTTTGGGCGCGGCGAGGGCGACAATGGCCGTCTGGTCGAGGCCGACGGCGGCACCCTGTTCCTGGACGAGATCGGCGACATGCCGCTGGACGCCCAGACCCGATTGCTGCGCGTGATCGACGGCACCGAGCCGGTGATCAATCCCAAGACCGGCCGCCGCCCGAACGTGCGGATCATCGCCGCCACCAACCGTGACCTGCGCGGCCTGATCCAGCAGGGCCTGTTCCGCGAGGACCTGTTCTTCCGCCTGAACGTCGCTCCCGTTCGCCTGCCGCCGCTGCGCGACCGGGTCGAAGACATTCCGGATCTGGCCCGCACCTTCCTGCTGCGCGCCGCCCGGGAAGGCCTGCCGGCCAAGACCATCGACCAGAGCGCGCTGGACCGCCTGAAGGCTCACCCGTGGCCGGGCAATGTCCGCGAGCTGGAAAACCTGATGCGGCGGATGTGCGCCCTCTATGCCGAGGAGCTGATCACCGCCCGCATCGTCGATCGCGAACTGCAGGACCACACCCCCGCCGTCCGGTCGGAGGAGGGGCCGCTGACCCTGTCGATGCTGGTCGAACGCCACTTGGCCTCGCACTTCGCCGACCAGCCCGACGGCGTGCCGCCGCCCGGCCTGTACGATCGGATCCTGGAAGAGGTGGAGCGCC
Source organism: Pseudomonadota bacterium (assembly GCA_023445955.1). GTDB lineage: Bacteria > Pseudomonadota > Alphaproteobacteria > Caulobacterales > Caulobacteraceae > Caulobacter. The sequence goes on along the minus strand of JAEXJH010000099.1, from coordinate 2,980 downwards.
CGCTGATCCAGCTGACCCTGTCGGCGACGCGCGGCAACCAGGTGCGGGCCGCCGAAATCCTCGGCCTGAACCGCAACACGCTGCGCAAGAAGATCCAAGACCTGGGCGTGGAGATGACCCGCGGCCGCCGCTAGGCGCTTCGTACGCGCTGAAGCTTTCTCGGCACATAGCTGTTGAATTTGGGACACACGCTCCTAAACTCTCCGGCGATGTCTTCAGTGGCTTACGCGACGGGATCGGAAGACCCGCCGACCCGGTTCAGCCGGGCCTGGTGGCGGGAGCTTCTGCGGTCGCGATACCTGACCGGCGGGGCTTATGCGCTGGCGGTGATCCTCACCGTCGCCAGCGTCGCCCTGGCGTCGTCGCCGCCCAAGACCGATTCGATCAGCACGGCCTCGACGGTTATCCTGGTGGTGCTGGGCTTCAACCTGGTGCTGATCCTGGGCGTGGCCACCGTGGTGGGGCTGCGCCTCTATGACCTGATCGACGCGCGGGCCAGCGACGCCGGCGCCCGCCTGCACCTGCGCTTCGTGGGGCTGTTCTCGCTGGCGGCCGTGGCCCCGGCGGTGATCGTGGCGCTGTTCTTCGGCGTGCTGGTCAATCGTGGTGTGGACGGCTGGTTCAGCCAGCGCGTCCAGACCGTGGTCGGTAACTCGGCCAAGGTCGCCATCTCGTATGTCGAGCAGCAGAAGAACTACATCTCCGAGCACATTGGCCCGATGGCCACCAACCTCAACGAGGCCGCGCCGGCCCTGGCGCACTCTCCCGTCGCGTTCGGGCACTTCCTGGCCGACGAGACCAAGAATAACGGCTTCGCCGCCGCCTACATCCTGGACCGTGACGGGCGCATCCTGGCCCGCGCCGAGCTGCGCGACGCGCCGCCGTTCCTGGCCCCGCCGCCGTCCAGCTATCAGGCCACCGTCAGCGGCGAGGTCACGGCCCAGCGCTTCATCTCGACCGATCTTTTCCGGGCGCTCTACAAGCTGAACGGCTTCCAGGACGCCTATCTCTATGTCGTCCGGCCGATCGAGAAGGGCATCCTGACCCACTTGATCGAGACCCAGGACGCCCTGGTCTCCTACCGCGACGCCGAGCGCAGCCGGGGCCGCATCCAGGCGATCTTCGGCCTCAGCTATCTGGAGACGGCGCTGCTGGTGCTGGTCGCCGCCATCTGGGTCGGCATCGCCGCCGCCAACTCGATCGCCGGTCCCGTGGCGGGGCTGGTCGAGGCGGCCGGCCGCGTCTCCGGCGGCGACCTGGACGCCCGGGTCGAGGCCGACGCTGGTCCCGAGGAAATCCGCGCGCTCTCCAACGCCTTCAACATGATGACCAGCGAGCTGCAATTGCAGCAGGCGGCGCTGAAGGCCGCCAGCCTGGACGCCGAGGGGCGGCGGCTCTTCATCGAGACGGTCCTGTCGGGCGTCAGCGCCGGTGTCATCAGCTTGGACGAGCACGGCAAGGTCTCTGCCGTGAACCGCCGCGCCGTGACCTTGCTGGGCCTGCCCGACGAGGCGCTGGGCGTTGATCTGATCCAGCTGGCGCCGGAGTTCGAGACGGTGATGGAGGCGCTGCAGACCAGTCGTCCCGACACCGACGTCGAGGTCGACATCCAGCGCGAAGGCGAGACCCGCCGCCTGCGGGTCCGCGCCGCCGGCCACGTGGCCGAGGGGCTCGTTCTGACCTTCGACGACATCACCCGCCTGATGGCCGCCCAGCGCAACGCCGCCTGGAAGGACGTCGCGCGCCGCATCGCCCACGAGATCAAGAACCCGCTGACCCCGATCCAGCTGGCGGCCGAGCGCCTGCGTCGCAAGTACCGCAAGGAGATCGCCAGCGACCTGGAGACCTTCGACCGCTGCACCGAGACGATCATCCGCCAGGTCGGCGACATCGGCCGGATGGTCGACGAGTTCTCGGCCTTCGCCCGGATGCCGGCGCCGCGCTTCGAACCGGCCAACCTGACCGAGATGCTGCGCCAAGCCGTGTTCGCCCAGCGGTTCCAGGACGCCGAGATCGAGGTCAAGCTGCAGGAACCGGGCGGCGAGGACACCTGGATCACCTGCGACGAGCGAATGATCGGCCAGGTGCTGACCAACATCCTGAAGAACGCCGGCGAGGCCGTGGGCGCGCGCCGCCTGGCCGATCCGGATCTGAAGGGCCGGATCACCGCGACCCTGCACTCGGACGCCGACGACCTGTTCGTGACGATCGAGGACAATGGCGTCGGCCTCCCAGCGAAGGACCGCGATCGCCTGACCGAACCCTATGTGACCACCCGCGAGAAAGGGACGGGCCTAGGCCTGGCCATCGTCAAGCGGATCATGGAGGACCACGGCGGCAGCCTGGCCCTCACCGACGCCCGCGAGCTTCCCGGAGCCCGCGTGATCCTGAAGTTTCCGACGACCGTACGACTGCACGCCGCTGTCCGCAGTGGCGCTGAGGAGATGATATGAGCGCCGACGTTCTTGTGGTCGATGACGAAGCCGACATCCGCGAGCTGGTGGCCGGCATCCTGGAGGACGAGGGCTATGCGGTGCGCACCGCCGCCGACTCCGACCAGGCCCTGGCCGCCATTCGGGCGCGCAAGCCGGCCCTGCTGGTCCTGGATATCTGGATGCAGGGCGGGGGCATGGACGGCCTTGAGCTGCTGGACATGGTCAAGGGGCTGGACGCCGACCTGCCGGTGATCATGATCTCGGGCCACGGCAACATCGAGACGGCCGTCAGCGCCATCAAGCGCGGCGCCTACGAGTTCCTGGAAAAGCCCTTCAAGTCCGACCGCCTGTTGCTGATCGTCGAGCGGGCCCTGGAAGCGGCCGGCCTGCGCCGGGAGAATCGCCGGCTGCGCACCCAGACCCTGGCGCCGGACGGCCTGATCGGCAAATCGGCGCCGGCCCAGGCCTTGCGTCAGCTGATCCTCAAGGTCGCGCCGGCCAACAGCCGCATCCTTGTCTCGGGTCCGCCGGGGTCGGGCAAGGAG
>JAEXJH010000098.1 GCA_023445955.1 Pseudomonadota bacterium | reverse complement strand
GCCATGCACCGGGCCATGGCGCTGAAGAGCGACTGCACGCCCGCCCCCGAGCGCGCCAAGGCGCCGGAGAAGCACGTCTTCACCTCCAACCTGCTGGTCCGCCGCGACGTCTTCGAGACCATCGGCTTCGACGAGGGTTTCGCCGGCTGGGGTTGGGAGGACGTCGAGTGGGCGATGCGGGTCGTGCGCCAGCATCCGATCCAGCACATCGACAACACCGCCACCCACCTGGGCCTGGACGCCGCACCGACCATGGCCGCCAAGTACGAGCAGTCGGCGGCCAATTTCGCTCGCGTGGTGGCCAGCCACCGCGACATCGTCAGCGCCTATCCCAGCTACAAGGTCGCCAAGGCCTTGAAGCCCTTCCCGCTGCGCAACGTCTGGCGACCGATGCTGAAGTCGATCGCCCTGTCCGAAGCCGCTCCCGTTTCTCTTCGCGCGTTCGCCATGCGGCTCTATCGCGCGTCCCTCTATATCGAGGCCGTCTGATGCAGGTGCAATTCGAGAAGGTCGACGCCTACGAGCCGGACCGGACCCTGAAGGGCAAGCTGCGTCGCCGGTTGATCCGTCTGGCCTATCGCCGCCCGGCCAAGGTGGCGCTGGAGCGGCCGATGGTGTCGTTCAGCTTCGATGACGCGCCGGCTACGGCGTGCGAGGCCGGGGCCAAGGCGCTGGAAGCGCGTGGCCTGCGCGGCCCCTCCTATTTCGCCGCCGGCCTGCCCGGGCGTGATGGGCCGATGGGTCGCTTCGCCACCGGCGAGGATGCTCGGCGCCTGCACGACGCCGGTCACGAGATCGCCTGCCACACCTTCTCGCACCTGGATTGCGGCCAGTCGTCCAAGGCCGTCACGCTGGCCGATGTCGACCAGAACGCCGAGAGCCTGGCCCAATGGGGCACGCCGGATCCGGTCAGCTTCGCCTACCCTTACGGCGACGTCGGCGCGCCGGCCAAGACGGCCCTCGCCGGCCGCTTCAAGACCCTGCGCGCCCTGCACCACGGCCTGATCGCCGACGGGGCCGACCTCAACCAGGCCCCGGCCGTGGGCATCGAGGGCGAGGACGGCGAGGCGGTGGCCAACGGCTGGCTGGACAAGGCCAAGGCCCGCAAGGCGTGGCTGATCCTCTACACCCACGACGTAGCCGACGAGCCCTCGCAATGGGGCTGTACGACCGGCGCCCTGGAACGGCTGATCGACCGCGCGGTTAAGGACGGCTTCGACGTCGTGACCGTGGCCGAAGGGGCCAGGCGGATCGGGCTCTAGCCCTCGTCCTGCATGCGGTCCGAGAAGGCCAGCTTCGCGGCCAGGGCCACGAACACGGCCCAGCGGAAGTCGTTGTACACGACCGCGATGCTCTCGGTCAGGCTGACCAGGGTGAAGACGATCAGGAAGGGGAAGGCCAGCATCGCCCCGCGACTGCGGAACACGGCGATGATCGCCAGCGTCATGGTCTGCAGGTAGAACATCACCCAGGCGCTCAGGCCGATGATCCCCATGCCCAGCCACTGCTCGATCCACGAATTGTGGGCGTGCTGGGGCGTGAACTTGGCGTCGTGGACGATCCAGGCCAGCGGTCCCCACCCGGACTTGTCGCTCCAGACCGCGGCGTAGCCGTAGCCCAGCCACGGCCGCTCCTCGATCTGGCGCATGGCGGCGGTCCAGATCTGGGTCCGGCCGGTGAAGGTCGCGTCCTTGCCCAGAAGGCGGAAGAAGACGTCCGACGCCAGGAAGATGAACGCCGCCAGGAGGGTCGCGCCGCTGACCCCGGCCCAGGTGGCGGCGACGCCGATCGCCGGCCCCCGCTGCACGATCCAGACGAACCCCAAGGCGGCCAAGCCTAGCACCAGCGAGGCCAGCGAAGTCTTTGATTGCGACATGATCACCAGGCCGAACGCCAGGAACGCCATCGGCACCCAGATTTTAGCCTCGCGCGGATTGAGCATGGTCGCCGCGCCCAAGGCGCAGATGCCCATCGCCATCAGGCCGCCCAGGGCGTTCTTTTCCAGCCACAGGCCGCGCCAGGCCCCGGGGAAGAGCTCGGTCATGACGCCGATCGATGGGAACGCGATGCAGACCACGTAGCAGGCGACGATCAGCACGCTGAAGGTGATGGCGAACACCCGCGCAAGCTCGGCCCAGCGAAAGCGAGCGGCCAAAGCCAGGCCCGAGATCGTCGTGCAGCCCACGGCGAAGCCGCGGCGGATCGAGACGTCCGGCTGGATCGACCAGAAGATCGAGGCGGCCACCACGCCCATCAGCAGGATCAGGAACGGCTGGCGGATCGTGGCCCGCACCATGTTCCAGGGCCGCCCCAGGATCAGCAGGAAGGCCAGGCCATAGGCGGGCAGGAAGGCGACGCGTAGCAGACCCGAGGCGGACTCGTCGGTCTTCTCGCCGAACAGCGGCAGCTGCCAGCCGCCGGTATAGATCAGCAGCATGAGCACCGCGAAGGCGATGGTCAGCCGCGACGGCGCCAGCGCCCTCGCATCCGGTCGACCCCACGCCGCGCCATCTGCCGCGCCTGGGGCGAGACTGGTCACGGCAGGATGGCCTTCAGGAAGGCGGGCGGCTCGACCGAGACCTTGTTGAAGAACAGGCCGGCGCAACGACCGCCCGCGGCGGTCAGGGCGTCGCGCAGCATGGCCGGCCCGCGCACGTCCGGCTGGTCGGCCGAGACCACCATCACCGTCTGGTCCATGTGCTGGGCGATGGTCGGGCCGGACTGCGAGCGGTCCAGCGAGGGGCTGTCGACGACGATCACCTCGGCGTGCTTGCGCAGCGCCCGCCAGTAGTCGGCCGACGGGATGACGTGGGCCTGCTGGCGGCCGCGCAGGGCCTCGCGGTTGAAGCG
>JAEXJH010000097.1 GCA_023445955.1 Pseudomonadota bacterium | reverse complement strand
ATCGTCTGCCGCAGGATCGTGATCCGTTGTCGGCCAAGTGCGGCCAGTGCAAGTCGCCGCTGTTCACCGGCGGGCCGACGGCCGTGACCGGCGCGGCGCTGGACCGTCATCGCCGGATGACCAAGGGCGTGGCCTTGCTGCTGGACGTCTGGGCGCCGTGGTGCGGGCCGTGCCGGAGCATGGCGCCGGCCTTCGAGGCCGCCGCCCGCCAGCTGGAGCCGGCCGTTCGCCTGCTGAAGCTCGATTCCGATGCCGAACCAGCCGCCGCGGGCGCGTTGAACGTCAGCAGCATCCCGACGCTGGTGCTCTATCGCGACGGCCAGGTGATCGCGCGCCAGGCCGGGGCCATGACCGCGCCGCAGATCGTCGACTGGACGCGGCGGGCGCTGGCCTAGTCGAACATCTCGGACAGCTCTTCGACCAGGCTGATGCGCCAGGGCTCAATGTTGGCGATGCTGCGCGCGCGGTCGAGGATGGCTTGGGCGCGCTCGACATCGTCGGCGTCGGCCTCGTCGACCGTCTCCAGCGCCTGAAGCGCCTCGTGGGCGGCCTCGAAGTTGCCGGAAGCGACCAGCTCGACCAGCAGGACGAGGTGGTCCGAGCAGTCGAGATAGCCCAGGGCATGGATCAAGGACCCGCGCTTGTCGGCCAGGTCGGGGCGCTGGATCAGCGCGAGCAACACCGGCTCCACGCCCTGAGCGCCGGTCTCGGCCAGGTGCAGGGCCAGGGCGTCGCGCTCGGCGTCGTCGGTCGTGGTTTCGAGGGTGCGGAGGTCGGTCGAAGCAGTCATGGCGACTTCATAGCGCGGTCGCGGGCGCTTTTCGACGCATGTCCACCAGCTTACAGTGGCCAAGCAAGATTTGATTAACCCTGCGGTCCGACTCTCCGCCCATGGCCTCCAACGCGACACATGCTTTCGCCCGCACCGACCGCACCGCGCTCGGCATCTGGTGGTGGACGACCGATCGCTGGCTGCTGGGCGCGACGGCCCTGCTGGCCACGCTGGGCATGCTGCTGTCGTTCGCCTCGAGCCCGGCCGCGGCCCAGCGGATCGGCATCGACGACCAGTTCCACTTCGCCATCCGCATGTGCTTCTTCGCCACCGCCTCGTCGGTTGTGATGCTGACAGTGTCGATGCTGTCGCCCAAGGGCATCCGGCGGGCGGCGTTCTTCATCTACATCGTGGCCATCGCGATCATGATCGCCCTGCCGTTCATCGGCCACAACGCCAAGGGCGCCACGCGCTGGCTGCAGTTCGGCGGCTTCACCCTGCAACCGTCCGAGTTCATGAAGCCGGCGCTGATCGTGCTGGTCTCGTGGATGTTCGCCGAGGGCCAGAAAGGCGAGGGCGTGCCCGGCGTGTCGATCGCCTTCCTGCTCTATTTCATCGCCGTGGGCTTGCTCCTGGTGCAGCCTGACGTCGGCCAGACCGTGCTGATCACCATCGCCTTCGGGGCCGCCTTCTGGATGGCCGGGGTGCCGATCTCGTGGATCATGGGCCTGGGCGCGGTGGCGCTGGCGGGCCTGGGCTCGACCTACTTCCTGTTCGACCACGTGCACGCCCGCGTGCAGAAGTTCCTCAGCCCCGACCAGGCCGACACCCACCAGATCACCCGCGCCGCCGAGGCCATCCGCGCCGGCGGCTTCTTCGGCCGCGGTCCGGGCGAGGGCGTCATGAAGCGCCACGTGCCCGACCTGCACACCGACTTCATCTATTCGGTGGCCGCCGAGGAATACGGCCTGATCTTTTCGTGGGCGCTGATCGCGATCTTCGCCTTCCTGGTTGTGCGCGGACTGTACAAGGCCATGAAGCTGAACGACCCGTTCGAGCAGGTCGCGGCCGCCGGATTGTTCGTTTTGGTGGGCCAGCAGGCCATCATCAATATCGCCGTGAACTTGAACATGATCCCGACCAAGGGCATGACGCTTCCGTTCATCAGTTACGGGGGCTCTTCCATGCTCGCGATGGGTTTGACGCTGGGCATGGCCCTGGCTTTGGTTCGCAAGCGCCCCGGCGCCTATGGGGCCAGCGGCGAGTTCAGCCTCGGCGGCGCTTTCGCCTGAGATGAGCAAGCTGGCAGTCGTCGCCGCCGGGGGAACCGGCGGCCATATGTTCCCCGCCCAGGCCTTGGCTGAGGCCCTGTCCGCGCGCGGCTGGCGCGTCGTGCTGGCCACGGACGATCGCGGCGCGATGTACGCCGACAAGTTCCCGGCCGAAGAGCGCCTGGCGCTGTCGGCCGCCACGGCCAAGTCCAACGACCCGCTGGGCATGATCAAGGCTGGCTTCACCGTCATGCAGGGCGTGATGGAGGCCCGCACGGCCTTCAAGCGCCTGGACCCGGCCGTCGTCGTCGGCTTCGGCGGCTATCCGGCGCTGCCGGCCCTGCTGGGCGCGCTGAGCCAGAAGCGCCCAACGGTGATCCACGAGCAGAACGCGGTCCTGGGCCGCGTGAACCGCTTCCTGGCCCCGCGCGTCGACGAGGTAGCTTGCGCCTTCCCGACGCTGCAGATGGCCAAGCCCGCCGTGAAGGCGCGCGCCCACGTGGTCGGCAACCCCGTGCGCCCGCCGGTGCGCGACCTCTACGAGGTGCCGTACATCGCGCCGGAAGTGCAGCTGCGGGTCCTCGTCACCGGCGGCAGCCAGGGCGCGCGCCTGCTGTCGGAGTTGATCCCTGAAGCCGTCGCCAAGCTGCCCGAGGACATGCGGTCGCGCCTGAAGGTCTTCCAGCAGGCTCGCGCCGAGAGCATGGAAAGCGCCCGCAAGATCTATCGCAACGCCATGGTCGACTGCGAGGTCGCGCCGTTCTTCCGCGACATGGCCGGCTATCTGCGCCAGGCCCACCTGGTCATCGGCCGCTCGGGCGCCTCGACCTGCACGGAGTTGGCCGTCGCCGGCCGCCCCTCGATCCTGGTGCCGCTGAAGATCGCCGCCGACGACCACCAGCGCTTCAACGCCAAGCTCCTGGAAGAGGCCGGCGGCGCGGCCGTGTGCCTGGAAGACGAACTGACGGTGGACGCCATGGCCGGGGCGCTGAACGCCCTGCTCAAGAACCCCGAACGCCTGGCCAAGATGGCGGCCGGCGCGCGGTCGGTGGCCAAGCCGAACGCGGCGGAAGAGCTGGCGGACCTGGTGGAGCGCACGGCGCGCTAGGTCGCGCCGTCGCCGATCCTACCTACGGTTCCGCCCCTGTCTCGATCAGCGGGCGGGCGAGCTTCACCGCCTGTTCAACGCTGGTGGCGACCGGGACGGGCTTGAACGGCTTCCAGCCGTCGCAGACCACCTTCAACACTGCTTCGTCCGTGCCGCCGGGGGCGGGGACCACGGCCGGGCGGCGATCGCCCATCAGCGGACCTTCGCGGCCGGTGGCGCGCAGGCTGGAGAAGCCGGCGTGGGCAAGGGTGCGCAGCTGGCAGTCGATGACCTCGTGGCGCCAGCCGCCCCAATAGGCTTCGCCGGCTACTTCGAAGTCGGCCTCGGCCACCTGGAGGACGCGGACCTGTACGGCCGAGCCCTCGGGCTGGCGGCTGGTCAGGTCGACGAAGCTGGCGAAGCGGCCGACATCGGCCAGCCGCAGCTCAAGCGGGGCAGGAGAGGGCGCCTGGGCGTGAGCGGAGGCTGTCCACACACACAGGATCAGGAGGGCGTTTCCCACCGCGCGGAATTGGTCTAATCGGCTTTTCATGATCCAGCGTCGACGCCCCGTCCCCTTCGAACTCGGCCCCGTGCACTTCATCGGCATCGGCGGCATTGGCATGTCCGGCATCGCCGAGATCATGCTGCGTATCGGCTACACCGTTCAGGGCAGCGACGCCAAGGCCAGCGCCAATACCGAACGGCTGGAAAAGCTGGGCGCGCGCATCTTCATCGGTCACGAGGCCAGCCACGTCGAGGGCGCCTCGGCCATCGTCTATTCCACGGCCGTGAAGGCCGATAACCCCGAGATGGTCGCCGGCCGCGATAAGCGCCTGCCGCTGGTGCGCCGGGCCGAGATGCTGGCCGAGCTGATGCGCCTGCAGTTCTCGGTGGCCGTCGGCGGCACCCACGGCAAGACGACCACCACCTCGATGGTCGCGGCCCTGCTGGACGCCGGCGCGCTGGACCCGACCGTGGTCAACGGCGGCATCATCAACGCCTACGGCACCAACGCCAAGGTCGGCGAGGGCGACTGGATCGTCGTCGAGGCCGACGAGAGCGACGGCTCGTTCCTGAAGCTGAAGTCCACGGTGGCCATCGTCACCAATATCGACGCCGAGCACCTGGACCACTGGGGCGACTTCGACGCGGTGAAGAAGGGCTTCCAGGACTTCATCGAGAACATCCCGTTCTACGGCTTCGCGGCGGTCTGCACCGACCACCCGGAAGTCCAGGCCCTGACCTCGCGCATCGAGAACCGCCGCCTGGTGACCTACGGGACCAACCCGCAGGCCGAGGTCCGGGTCTCCAACATCGAGATGGGCCCGGAAGGCGCGCCCTTCGACATCGTCATCTCGCCGCGTGCCGGCGAGCAGGTCCGCTATGACGGCCTGAAGATGCCGATGGCCGGCCACCACAACGTGCTGAACGCCACCGCCGCCGTGGCCGTGGCCCGCGAGCTTTCCGTCGACGCCGAGTCCATCCGCAAGGGCCTGGCCAGCTTCGGCGGGGTCAAGCGCCGCTTCACCACCACGGGCGTGGCCAATGGCGTCCGTGTCGTCGACGACTACGGCCACCACCCGGTCGAGATCGCCGCCGTGCTGAAGGCCGCCCGCGCGGTCTCGACGGGCAAGGTCATCGCCGTGGTCCAGCCGCACCGTTACACCCGCCTGCGCGACCTGATGACCGAGTTCAGCAGCTGCTTCAACGACGCCGACACGGTGATCGTCGCCGACGTCTACACGGCCGGTGAGCAGCCGATCGAGGGCGTCGACCGCGACCACCTGGTCGAGGGCCTCAAGAAGTTCGGCCACCGCCGCGCCCTGCCGCTGGAGAGCCCCGCGGCCCTGCCGGCCCTGATCGCCGAGGAAGCCAAGTCGGGCGACCTCGTCGTGCTGCTGGGCGCGGGCGACATCACCAGCTGGTCCTACGCCCTGCCGGGCCAGCTGGAAGCGCTGGCCCAATGAGGTTGGCGAAGTGAGGATCGACCGCTGGCTCGCGACCAAGGCCGCGATCGTCCTTGGGGTGATCGCGTACCTGGCGGGAAGCTGGTGGTTCACCCGGCTGCTGATCACCCGCCGTCCCAAGGCGCCCGACGGCCCGTTCGTCGTGGCGCTGAAGCAGCCGACCGGCGTCACCTATGTCACGCCGATGGAGCACTGGGCGCATATCGCCCTGATCGTCGTCGGCATCCTGCTCGTCCTGGCCTGGTGGACGGTCGAGCACTTTGAGAAACGGTCCAGGACGCGCTAGAGCCCCCGTATGAGCTGGAAAACCAATCTCCCGACCGTCCGTGGCAAGCTGCTGATCGACGAGGCCCTGGCGCCGTTCACCTGGTTCCGGGTCGGCGGTCCGGCCGACGTGGTGTTCCTGCCGGCCGACGAGCAGGACCTGTCGGACTTCCTGAAGGCCCTGGGTCCGACCGTGCCGGTCATGGCCATCGGCGTGGGCTCCAACCTGCTGGTCCGCGACGGCGGCGTTGAGGGCGTGATCATCCGCCTGGGCAAGGGCTTCAACGGCGTCGAGCCGCTGGGCGATAACCGCATCAAAGCGGGCAGCGCCGTGCCGGACGCCATCCTGGCCCGCAAGGCCGCGGAAGCCGGCATCGCGGGGCTGGAATTCTATGCCGGCATCCCCGGCACGGTCGGCGGCGCGGTGATCATGAACGCCGGCTGCTACGGCTCCGAGACCGTCAATGTCGTGAAGTCCGTCCGGGTCATGGACCGCGCCGGTGAGGTGCGTGAGCTGTCCGTCGAGGACCTGCACTACACCTATCGCCACAGCGCCTTGCAGGACGGCGACACCGTCTTCGTGCTCGACGCGATCTACGAAGGGACCGCCGACGAGGCCGAAGCGATCAAGGCCCGGATGGCCGAGATCACCAGCCGTCGCGAGACCACCCAGCCGATCCGCGAGAAGACCGGCGGCTCGACCTTCAAGAACCCGCCGGGCCACTCGTCGTGGAAGCTGGTCGACGAGGCCGGTTGGCGCGGCAAGCCGTTTGGCGGGGCGATGTTCTCGCCGCTGCACAGCAACTTTCTGATCAATACGGGCGAGGCGACCGCCGCCGACCTGGAAGGGCTGGGCGAAGCCGTCCGCACTGACGTCAAGGAAAAGACCGGCGTGCAGCTGGACTGGGAGATCAAGCGCATCGGGCGCCCGGCCTAAGGGCGCCCGCACGCTCCATGACAGTTCAGCGTATTGCTGACTCCCCCTGGCGTAGAGCGGTGCTATGACTCCCGCGCCATTGGGGAGAATCCTTGCTCATGTATCGTCGCTTACTGGCCGCCACCGCCGTGCTCGCCCTGCTTTCGGGCGTTGCTCACGCTGAATCTTCCAAGCCGGCCAAGGCCGCGCCCGCCGCTGCGAAGCCCGCCGATCCCGTCGCCACCGCCGAGGCCCTGCGCGACAAGGCGCTGCTGGACCGCACGGCCTGGGACATCACCGAAGACCTGACCACCACCATCGGCCCGCGCCTCGTCGGCTCGCCGGCCATGGAGCGCGCCAAGGACTGGGGCGCGGCCAAGCTGAAGGCCCTGGGCTTCACCGACGTGAAGGTCGAGCAGTTCGCCAAGCCGTCGTGGACGCGCGGTGAAGAGAGCGCCGAGCTGGTCGGTCCGTATCCGATGAAGCTGTCGATCGTGGGCCTGGGCCGCACGGTCCCGACCCCGCCCGAAGGCATCGAGGCCGACGTCGCCCTGTTCCACACCTTCGCCGAGCTGATGGCTGCGCCGGAAAGCGCCGTGAAGGGCAAGATCGTCGTCATCACCCAGCCGATGGCCCGCACCCAGGACGCCTCGGGCTACGGCATGGCCGGCATCTCGCGCCGCGCCGGCCCGACCGAAGCCGCCAAGCGCGGCGCCGTAGCCGTGCTGATCCGTTCGATCTCGACCTCGGACTCGACCGTGCCGCACACCGGCGTCACCGCCTTCGGCGACGGCGTCTCGACCGTGCCCTCAGCCGCCCTGGGCGTGCCGGAATCCGAGCAGCTGGAGCGCTTGGCCAAGAAGGGTCCGCTGCGCATCAAGCTGAAGCTGGCCTCGACCACCAACCCCAACGCCGTGGCCTGGAACATCTCGGGCGAGATCAAGGGTTCTGAGAAGCCGGATGAAGTCATCGTCATCGGCGGTCACCTGGACAGCTGGGACGTCGGCACCGGCGCCCTGGACGACGCCACCGGCATCGGCATCACCACGGCCGTCGGCAAGCTGATCGGCGACCTGCCCAAGCACCCCAAGCGCACCATCCGCGTCGTGATGTGGGGCTCGGAAGAGAGCGGCGGTTCGTCGGAAGCCTATCTGGAAGCCCACAAGGCCGAGGTTCCGAAGATCGTCCTGGCCGGCGAAAGTGACGAGGGCGCGGACAACATCTTCTCGCTGAAGCTGCCGGCCGGCGCTCAGGGCGCCCCGTTCGCCACCACCGTGGCCAACGTGCTGATGCCGCTGAAGATCAACGTGGCGCGTGAAGCCGCCCGCAGCGGCGGCGCCGACATCTCTGGCCTCGAATCCGCCGGCGTGCCGTCGGTCGAGATGCGCCAGGACGCCAGCCGCTACTTCGACTACCACCACACCATGGACGACACCCTGAACAAGGTCCGTCCGAACGAACTGGCGCAGAACGTCGCTGCGTGGGTCAGCTTCATCTACCTGGTGGCCGAGACCGACGTGGACTTCCGCGCGCTGAAGGCGGCGGCTCCGGCCGCGAAGTAAGCTTTAGCGCCCCCTCCGTCACGCTGCGTATCCGCAGCGCGCCACCTCCCCCGTT
>JAEXJH010000096.1 GCA_023445955.1 Pseudomonadota bacterium | reverse complement strand
GCCAGGGCCAGACCCGAGGCCAAAACCATTCGACGCGTCAGCATGATCGGCCCTCCAGTCGGAAAGCCTATCGCGCGAACCCGCTCAACCGCCAGGGATTATCCGCTTCCGAGCGCCGATGCGGTCTCGAAAGCGGAGAAAGTCGGCGCCGGGGCTTAGCGGATGCGGATGCGGACCGGGACCTGGATGTAGGAACCGGCGCGGCTCTTGCCGTCCGGGCCCAGCAGGTCGACCTGGGTCTGCGAGATCATCGACAGGGCGGCCTGGCCGACGCCGAGATCGTTCGGGGTCTCTTCCTGCACGGTGCAGGCGGTCAGGTGACCGTCCTGCTTGACCATGCAGTTCAGCAGGGCGACGGCGACGCGCGGCTCGGACACGGGGGTCAGCAGTTCCGACGGGGCCTTGGTTTGCACCGGGGTGGCGACGACGGCGGCGGCGAGAGCGAGCGAAGCGATCACGAGTTCATCCCTTACTTATCTTTGTTCGGCCGGCCTTTCCGCCGCCGTGTGTCCTATTTCGGATCAGGCGGCCTGGGCCTGCTTCAGGCGTTGCAGGCCTTGTGCCGCCAGGTCCGTGAGCGAGCGCAGGCCGAGCTCCGAGAAGACGTCGAAGGCGCAGGCCAGGGCCGCGCCGGCGCGAGCCAGGCGGCCATCATCGCGGCCGGTGATCTCGACCCGGGCCTCATAGAGGCGGGCCAGGTTCATCTGGGCCACGGCCCAGCTGGCCGGATCGCGGCCGCCCGGCGCGGCGGCCAGCTCGGACTTGAAGGCCAGTTCGGCGGCGTCCAGCACCGCCAGGTCGGCGGTCAGCTCGGCGCAGCGGGCCAGGCACAGGGCGCGGTTGTTGGCGACCACGGCGCGCAAGGCCAGGGCCGGCTGGGCCTTCAGAACCTGGGTGGCGCGGTCATAGGCCGAGACGGCTTGCTCGAAGGCGCGCTCGCTGGTCGAGGCCTCGCCCAGGGCCTGCAGCCCCGCGCCCAGCGACGCGCCGGCGCGAGCCCAGTCCATCGGGCTGTGCTCGATCGACAGCACGTCGACGGCCGCGAAGTGGGCCTCGACGCCGTTGGTGATGTGGGCCAGCTCCCCGTCCAGTTCGCCCAGCAGGACCAGGGCCTGACCGCGCAGGCCTTCCAGGCGGGCCCAGGCCAGCGGTTCGAAATCGGAGTCCAGCATGCCGGCGGCCGCCTTGGCCTCCGACACGGCCAGCTCGGCCAGCGCGCGATCCTTCAGGCGCTCGCCGCAGGCCAGGATCAGTTCGATCCGGGCGGCGCGCTGGTCGGCCAACAGCAGGCGAGCCGGGCCGCCCTTCACGCGCTTGGCGGCGGCCAGGGCGCGCAGCGGCGCTTCATAGGCCTGCACCGCGACCAGGGCGCGGTCGACATCGTTTTCGGACAAGGCCGCGCGGCCTTCCAGACCGGCGGCCAGGGCGGCGCACAGCGGCGTACGGCGGTCGGCGGGCGTACGGGCCAGGGTGGCGGAGGCGGCGGCGATCAGCCCCTCGTCGCCGAACAGGTCGGCGCCCAGGATGGCCAGCACGGCCTGCTCGCAGCGGGCGGCGGCCAGGGCGTCGGCGCGACGCTCGGTCTCGAAGATCTTCACGGCGGCCTCGGCCTGGGCCGCGCCCTTGCGCAGAGCCGTGGCGTCGCCGCTGCGGCGGGCCAGTTCGCGCCAGACGACGGCGGCTTCCAGCAGGCGCGCGCCGCGGTCCTTAGCGCCGATGCGCCCGGCCACGACGTCGGCCGACCGGGCCTCGTTGTTCAACAGGCGCAGGTCCAGCAATTCCAGCAGCGAGGTGTCGCCGCCGGTCAGGCCTTCACGCCAGGCGCTCTTGGCGTCGGCGTCGACGCCAAACAGTCGCTTAAGATCCCGTCCGAACTCGAACATGCGCACTCCGCTTACGGAACGTCCCACGTCGGGACAGCCCGACAGAGGTTCAACGCACAATCAGCAAAACCGGAGCCATCGACTTTAACAAGTGGTTAACAGGTGTTTATGGCGCGTTAACCATAAATATTTTCCATATTTTTATACCTTGTTTCGAATTTCGACCAATTTGGGCGACCATGTAGTGAATTGGCACACTTCTTGCTTTAGCGAATACAAGCGGAGCTACGCGTCGACGCCAAATCTTAGAACTTTGTTCACTGAACTAAAAATGACGTTAACCCTAAGATTTAAGCCTCGGTTTACCTTTCGTTCACGGACACCCTCCCCTTTCCGTGGCGAAGCAGTCTAGAACGCGGCCAGGAACGCCTTTTCCGGAGCCCGCCCATGGCCGCCGTCACCCTGTGGATCGCCAGCCTCTGCCGTCCCGATCCGGGCTATGGCGGCTGGTCCTTCGTGCGGAGGACGGACGGCGAAACCGGCGCGGCGGCGATCAGGGGCGCGGCCGGCGGCGAGCGGCGCACGAGCACAGCGAAGATGAGCCTCCTGGCCCTGACCGAGGCGCTGGAGAGCCTCTCGGACCTGCCGAAGGACGCGTCGGTGACCCTTCGCTTTTCAGATCCGGACCTGGCTGGCCAGCTGGTGGCGTCCGACGGCGCCTACGCCACGGCCGAGCCCGAGGCCTGGAAGGCTGCGCGCGCCGCTGTCGCCGCGCGTCCCGTTCTAGAACTGGTTCCCGCCTCGCCCGCCGACGCGGCCGGCGGCTTCCTCAACGCCTGGGCCGAGTTCGGCCTGGACACGGCCAAGTCGCGCGGCAGCTTCAAGGCCGCGATTCCCAAGCCGAACCTGCTGAAGTTCCCCGGCTAGGCGGACTGGCCGCCGACGATCAGGTCGGCCGTCGCCGGATTGCAGGCGAACGGGATGTCGGCCAGCGTCGCCATGCGGATCAGGGCCTTGACGTCGACATCGTGCGGCTGCGGCGACAGCGGGTCGACAAAGAAGATCAGCACGTCCAGCCGCCCCTCGGCGATCATCGCGCCCAGTTGCTGGTCGCCGCCCAGCGGACCGCTCTTCAGCCGCACCAGGTTGAGCTGCGGCAGCGCCTCCAGGATCCGCCCGCCGGTCGTGCCGGTGCCGAACAGCGCCTTGTCCTTCAGGAAGGCCTCATGCGCCTTGGCCCATTCGACCAGCGCGGCCTTCTTGTCGTCGTGAGCCACGAGGCCGATGGCGATAGGACGAGCGGTCATGTGCAGATTCCCGAACGGCGTTCAGCGCTTCGTATAGCGGCCAAGATCGCGGTCGACGAGGTTGCCGCCGCCGGCTATCTGCGCCTGATGAGCGAAATCGAGATCGACGGCCGCCTGCTGCAGCGCTGGCTGCGCACCGACGGGGCCGATACGGCGCTGCTGATCGGCTGCGCGATCGATGACGGCGAGTGCGACGAGCCGTTGGCGATCACCGCGGCGGACCTGGCCCGGCAGGCGATTGTCTGCGGCCGGGTCCGCATCCCGTTCGCCCGCCTCGTCGACTGCCTGCTGGTCGCGCCGGCCGACCACCCGGCGGTGGCGGCGGTTCGGGCCTGCGTGTCGCCGCAGGAACAGGCGCATCAGCGGATGAAAGCCGAGCTGGGCGAGGAATATCCCCGCCGCTTCGCGTCCGTCGAGGATCTGGAAACCGTCCACGCCGCCGAGATGGCCCGGCGCGAAGGCAAGCTGCCCGAACGCGCGCTGCGCGGACCCTGGGTGCGCGCCCTGAAGCGCAACGAACTCTATCGCCAGGGCGCGCAGCTGGCCCAGTCCTGGCGCGAGCTGGCCAACAGCATGGGCGCGCCGTGGTCGGACATCGCCCTGCACCTGGCCTGGTTCCAGCGCCACGCCGGCCACCCGAACCGGGCGATCGAGACGGCGCGCGACTTCTGGGCCTCGAAGGCGGTGGCGTCCCAGACCGAGATCGCCATGCTGGCCACCGTCGAGGCGGCCTCGTGGATCGACCGCTTCGAGCGCAAGGGCGGCGCAGCCCCGGACCTGATCGAGGCCCGCCGCGCGGCGGCCAAGGCCTACGCCATCAACACCACCGATCCGGAGATCAAGGCCGTCTACCAGCGCCTGCAGGCGATCGCGGACGGCCCGGACGATTCTCGTAGAGGCCGCTAGGCGCGTTCCTTGGTCCGCTCGAAGCGCACCTTCGGATAGCGCTCGGCGACGTAGCCGATCTCCCAGGACGACTTGCCCAGGAACACCGGCTGCTCGTCGATGTCCTGGCCCATGGCCGACTTGTGCTTGCTGACGAAGTCCTCGACGTCGGCCTTGTCGCCGCCCAGCCAGCGGGCCTCGGCATAGGGGCTGGCCTCGAAGATGCAGTCCAGCTGGTACTCGTTGGCCAGGCGGTCGGCCATGACCTCGAACTGCAGCTGGCCGACGGCGCCGACGATGAAGTCGCTGCCGATCATCGGGCGGAACAGTTGGGTGACCCCCTCCTCGGCCAGGCCTTCCAGGGCCTTCTTCAGGTGCTTGGCCTTCAGCGGGTCCTTCACGCGCACGCGGCGCAGGATTTCCGGGGCGAAGTTGGGCAGGCCGGCGAAGCGCAGGGTCCCGGTCTCGGACAGGCTGTCGCCCACCCGCAGCACGCCGTGGTTGGGGATGCCGATCACGTCGCCGGCGAAGGCGTCCTCGGCCAGCTCGCGGTCGGACGCGAAGAACATGATCGGCGCGTTGACGCTCATGGCCTTGCCGGTGTTCTGGGCCTTCAGCTTCATGCCGCGCGTGAAGCGGCCGCTGGTCAGGCGCAGGAAGGCGATCCGGTCGCGGTGATTGGGGTCCATGTTCGCCTGGACCTTGAAGACGAAGCCCGACACTTCGCTGTCGCCGGGGGCGACATGGGTGTCGACGCCCGCCTTGCTGACCTTGGCCGGATGCGGCGGCGGGGCGTAGGCGCCGATGCCGCCCAGCAGCTCGGCGACGCCGAAATGGCGCAGGGCCGAGCCGAAGAACACCGGCGTCATGTGGCCTTCCAGGAAGCTCTGGACGTCGAACGGCTTGCCGGCCTCGGTGACCAGCATGGCGTTGTCTTCCAGTTCGGCCTTCTCCTCGGGGTCCAGGTACTGGACCACCGCATTGCCCTTGAAGGCGATGGGGTCCGGGTGGCCTTCCTCGTCGGTCGAGCTCTTCTTGGCGTAAGGGATGAACTTGTCGTTGCGCAGGTCCAGCATGCCCTTGAAGCGGCCGCCCGAGCCGGCGGGCCAGTAGAGCGGCGCCGGGTCCAGGGCCAGCTTGGACGAGACTTCGTCCAGCAGTTCGAACGGGTCCTGGGCCTCGCGGTCCATCTTGTTGATGAAGGTGATGATCGGGATGTCGCGCAGGCGGCACACCTCGAACAGCTTCAGGGTCTGGGGCTCGATGCCCTTGGCGGCGTCCAGCACCATGACCGCGGCGTCGGCGGCCGTCAGGGTGCGATAGGTGTCTTCCGAGAAGTCTTCGTGGCCCGGGGTGTCCAGCAGGTTGAACATCAGGCCGTCGTGGTCGAACGTCATCACCGACGCCGAGACCGAGATGCCGCGCTCGCGTTCGATCTTCATCCAGTCCGACTGGGTGCGGCGGGTCTGGCCACGGGCGCGGACGGCGCCGGCGGCCCGGATCGCCCCGCCGGCCAGCAGCAGGTTTTCCGTCAGCGTGGTCTTGCCGGCGTCGGGGTGGCTGATGATGGCGAAGGTGCGCCGACGGGCGGCTTCAGCGGCGGGGGAAGAGCTCATGCGCGGGGACTAGCCCCATCGGCCCTTTTTGTCACCTTCCGCATTGGGTTGGCCTGAACCGGCCGCCGCTTTGGCCATGTCCGCGTCGATCGCCTTCACCATGACCTGGGCGGCCTCGACCATCTCGCCGCCGTGCGGGCTGCGGGCCAGCGGCGTCAGCACCGCCCTGGCGATGGCGGGCTCTTTGGATCGCAACAGCGCCTCGGCCGCCTCGAGCCGGTAGACGCCCACTTCGGGCGCAAGCTCCACGGCCTTCAGGCGGACATTGACCAGCCCTTGGGTCTGCGGCTCCAGCTGCTTGCTGTTGGCGTAGTCGCGCAGCAGGCCGGGATTGTTCGGATCCAGCTTGAAGGCGCGGGTGAACAGCTTGGACGCCTCGGCATAGTCGGCGGCGCGCCCCACCGTATCGGCCTTGCCGGCGGCCATGCGGCTCTGGCCCAGGGCGATCAGCGCGTCCTCGTCCTTCGGATCGGCGGCCAGCAGGGCGTTCAAGGTCGCCTCCCCAGCCGCGCGGTCGCCGTAGCGGGTCTCGGCCTTGGCCAGCACCATCTGGGCGAAGCTGTCCTTCGGCGCCTTGGCGGCCCGCTTGCGGACATTGGCCAGGAATGCAGGGCGATCGTTGTCCGGCACGCCCAGCTTCATCCGCTGGTTCTCCAGCAGCAGGGCGTCCGCGCTCGCCGGCAGCGTCGTGATGGCCATCGCCGGCTCGCCTTGCGTCCCGCGCGGCAGCGCCCCGCCAGGGATGGGCCGGCTCATATAGTCCAGCAGCTTGCGGCGCAGTTCGTCGGGCGTGTCGCCATAGACGCGCTTCCAGGCCCCGACCGGGTCACGGCTGTCGCGGGCGTCGTCCAGATAGGGCTTCAGCAGCTTGTACCGCTCGGGGCTGGAGACGATGTAATGCGTCAGCAGCCAAGCCTGCGCATAGTACGGCGCGCCCTCGTCGCGCTTCAGGTCGCGCGGGCTCTTGCCGAGCACGTCCTGGATCGGGATCCAACCGCCGGGCTGGGTCAGGCTACGCGCCCGCCCTTCGTTGACGCCGCCGACGATCAGCCGCTTCGAGCCGAGATCGGCGGTCATGTAGTATTCGGCGTAACCCTCGACCAGCCAGGCCGGATAGGCGCTGGGATAGTAGCGCAGCATGAAGTGGTGCACGTACTCGTGCAGCACCGCGTCGTCGCCCCGGTTCTGATCGTTCTCGCCGGAGACCCCGTCGCGCACCGCCATGACGAAGGTCTCGCCCGGCGCGGTGTAGTAGACGCCCGCGGCGCGCTCCAGCTTGGGGTAGACCCGCTGCAGTTCGGAAAGGTCGGAGACCAGATAGACCGGCAACTTGCGCGGAACGGCCTCGTCCTTGGGCCGGCCATGCAGGCGGCGCAGCATGCTGTCGAAGTCTTCCAGCTGGGCGGCGTAACTGCGGACCGCCCGCTCGCTGCGGCCATAGACGATGAAGTGGTCGCTCTCGGCCCGCAGCCACTCGGCGTGCGCCGCGCCGCCGAACAGGACACCGGCCAGCATCGCCGCCGCGCCCCAACGCTTCAACCGCATGACGCCTCCCCGATCGCGGCATATGCACAATCTTAAATTGAGGCTATGCGCGCGGAGCGACGGGCTTCAACCCTCTTTCCATGACAACCGTGACTGAGGTTCCATCACAGCTGAGACAATACGCCCGAAAATGGGTCAAAAAGCCCCTATTCGAAGAATGGGTTTGGAGTCATGCTTCCCTCATCCCGCACCGGCGACATCAGATCGTCGGGCGAATGGAGGAAATCGAACGATGGCCCTGCTCGACCATCATCACCGCGCCCCGGGTCGGCAACACCCCGCCGGCAGCGCGCTGTGCTTTGGCATCACCCTGGCCGGACTGGTCGTCCTGGCGGTGACGATAAGCTGGTTGATGACCCTAGTACGGATCTAGGGGACGCGGATCTGAGGCCTAGGCGGCCAGGCGCCGCCAGACCTGACGATCGGCTTCGAGGTTGGTGAGCGCGCCTGAATTTTGGCGCTGCAGCAGCGCGGCCATGACCTCGATGCTCAGTTGGGCGTAACGCACCTGCACGTCGTCCTTGCGACAGCCACGACCGGGCGCGATGAACAGCGCCGCATTGACGTCCGGCGCCTTGGCCACGATCAGGGCCGCCAGGCGCTCGGCCCGCTCCTTGTCCTTCTGGTGCAGCAGGGGCTCTTCCGCGAACAGCTCCTTCCCCAGCTCGCCGACATAGTTCAGCGACAGCGCCGCAAAGCGGTCGCGCGTCATCGGCGGCGCCAGGTCGGCCGCGTCGAAGCTGAGGATGACGTCGTTCATGAGGAAAAGCATGGCGGATACTGGCCGGGAACTCTGAGCGGGGGTTCGAAAGCCCGCGCATCCTGCCGGAAACACGCTTTAGGTCCGGTTTAGGAGCAGGGTTAACGGCTCCCTAGAGTCGAGTTCTCCACAAATGCTCCACCGATAAGCGCCCTCAAGCCTCGACGGCTTCGGTCAGGAAGTGGCGGCCTTCGCGGTCCTCGATCTCGATCACCCAGACGTCCGGGTCGATACGAGCGGCGCGCTCGGCATAGGCGTCGAGGTCGGGCTCGAACTCCGAACGGACCGGCTGCATCCAGAAACGCTCGCCGTCGCCGCGCGTGGCTTCGCTATAGAGCCGCGCGGTCCCGGCCCGGCGATCGACGATCTTGACCAGCACCGCCCCGGCCCGCGCATCGCCCTTCCGGGCCACCATGGCGAAGGCGCCGCCCAGTTCGGCGCGGCGGATCAA
Organism: Pseudomonadota bacterium; assembly: GCA_023445955.1. Lineage (GTDB taxonomy): Bacteria > Pseudomonadota > Alphaproteobacteria > Caulobacterales > Caulobacteraceae > Caulobacter. The sequence continues at coordinate 352 of JAEXJH010000096.1, read as the reverse complement.
TGCGCCGACCCAGATATCCGTCGAAAGAAGCATCGCTAACCGAACCGCAACCCGTGGGCGCGTACAGTCGCCCTTCAAGTCTCGAAGCATACGAGAATATGACGCCGAATACGCACCAGAAAGGTCGCGGGGCGCGATGGATCGGGGCAGCGATCGGACTGGCGAGTTTCGCCGTCCCCACCGCGCTGTACGCCAACGCCGCCGACCAGCTGTACGAACGCACGCTGATGACGGCGGCCGACGGCCGCTGCCGGCTGTTCACGCCCACCATCTCGGCCGCCCTCGACGCCTCGCGAGCCCAGGCGCGCGGCGCGACGCTGCGCTCGGGCGCCAGCGAGCTGCAGGTCACCGC
>JAEXJH010000095.1 GCA_023445955.1 Pseudomonadota bacterium | reverse complement strand
CGCCCAGGTCCGGCGACCAGGGTCACGACGTCCGAGAACGCCTGGCCCATCAGCGCGCCCAAGAACAGGGCCGCGAAGAAGAGACCGCCCCGGAAGCCCGAACTCAGCGAGATGATCGAGGCCGCCGACTTCATCAGGATCAGCATAGCCAAGAGCTTCAACGGCAGGTCGGTGTTGAGGTCCAAGTGCAGCGCGCCATGCCCCCCGGAAAGGGTCTGGGGCGTGACCAAGGCCAGGGCCGCCAGCGCCAGGCCGCCGATGGCCGGGCGCGACCAGCGCGGCAGCGGGGCCTTGGCGGTCCAGCGGTCGGCCACGGCCACGGCGCGCATCAGCGCTACACCGAACAACGCCGTCGCCAGGCCCAGCAGACCATAGAGCAGGTAGTCGCTCCACGACGAGATGGCCACGACCGAGGTCTTGATCAGATACGGCGTCGAGCCCAGTCCCTTGGCCACCAGGACGGCGGCCAGGGCCGCGGCGGCCACCGGGGCGATGTTGGCGACCGTATAGGCGCCGATGACGATCTCGAACGCGTAGAAGGCGCCGGTCAGCGGCGCGCCGAACGCCGCCGCGATCGCCGCCCCAGCGCCGGCGCCGACCAGGATGCGCAGGTCTCCGCGACGCAGGTTCAGTCTCTGCCCGACCCATGACGCCGCCGCGCCGCCGGCCTGGGCGTAGGCGGCCTCCAGCCCGACCGACGCGCCACAGCCGTTCGAGATCAGGGTCTGGCCGCAGATGAAGGCGCTGTCGCGGATCGACAGCCGGCCGCCGTGCAGGGCGTTGGCCTCCACGGGGTCGACGGCGTGGTTGGGACGAAAGCGTAGGATGGCGGCGGTGAACAGGCCCAGCGCCAGCCCGCCCAGCGGAATGGCCAGCAGGCGCAGCGGATGCACGACGGCCTGGGCCGACAGCCGCTCATCGGGATCAAAGCCGAACAGCTTCACCTGGGTCCCGTGGGCGATCTTGGCCTGCAACACAGCCAATGCGCCGGCGACCAGTCCGACCAAGGTGGCGACGGCGATGACCCAGAGTTCCGACGAGCGCGTCCGGCGACGCAGCCAGGCCAGCCACGGCACGACCTGTCGGCTGGCCTCGCGGAAGCTGGCGCGCTCGGTCAGGGCTGTACGCAGTACATGACGCCAGGAGGCGGTCTTAGCGGTCTCCGGATCAGGGGCCGCCATCGCCGCGCCTTAAGCGACCGCCTTGCCGCCGGTCGCCGTCAGGCCGTTGACGGCGGTGCGAAAGGCCTCCCCCCGCGCCTCGAAGTCGCTGAACTGGTCAAACGACGCGCAGGCCGGCGACAGCAGCACCACAGCGTCCTCGCCGCTGGCCGCCGCATCGGCGTAAGCCTGCTGCACGGCCTTCTCCAGCGTGCCGCTCATCTTGACCTCGGCCTTGCCGGCCAGGGTGACGGCGAAGGGCTTGGCGGCCTCGCCGATCAGGTAGGCGCCGGCGATGCGGGGGAAGAGGTCCTTCAGGTCGTCGATGCCGCCGGCTTTGGCGACGCCGCCGGCGATCCAGTAGAACTTGGGATAGCTGGACATCGCCTGGCGGGCGGCGTCGGCGTTGGTGGCCTTGCTGTCGTTGACGAAGCGGACCTTGCCGATCTTGCCGACCGTCTCCATCCGGTGCGCCAGGCCCGGGAAGGTCATCAGGCCCTCGACCGCGTCGTGGGCCGGGATGCCGATAGCCTTGGCGGCGGCGTAGGCGGCCGCGGCGTTCTGCCAGTTGTGGCGGCCGGGCAGGCTGCGGGCGCGCAGCAGGTCGGCCATCTCGACCACCCGCTCGCCGGTGGCGTCATAGAGCACGCCCTGCAGCGCATAGACGCCCCGGCCCATCGCCTTGCCGGCGCTGATCGGCCAGATGGTGCGGCGGTTGGCGGCGGTGATCTCGGTGCAGATCTGCTGGCACCAGGGATCGTCGACGCCGATGATCGCGGTGTCGCCCTTGCCCTGGTTCAGGAAGATCCGACGCTTGGCGGCGATATAGCCATCCATGCCGCCGTGACGGTCCAGATGGTCGGGCGAGATGTTCAGCAGCACCACCGCGTCGGGGTGCAGGCTGGAGGTCAGGTCCAGCTGGTAGGACGACAGCTCCAGCACGTAGACCGCGCCGCCGTGCATGTCTTCCAGGCCCAGGACGCCCAGGCCGATATTGCCGCCGATGCGGGTGTCGCGGCCGGCCGAGGCGCACAGGTGGCCGATCAGGGCGGTCGTGGTCGATTTGCCGTTGGTGCCGGTGATGGCGATGATCTTCGGGCGCTTGTGGGCCGGCGCGGCGTTGACCGTGCGGGCGAAGAGCTCGACATCGCCCAGGATCTCGACGCCGGCCGCCTTGGCCTTGTCGACGGTCCAGTGCGGCTTGGGATGGGTCAGCGGCACGCCGGGCGACAGCATCAGGGCTGCGAACTGGCTCCAGTCGGCGGCCTGCAGGTCGACGACGGGGAAACCCTCGGCGGCCGCGGCTTCGCGGCTCTCCGGCTTCTCGTCCCATAGGGCGACCTTCGCCCCACCCGCGATCAAGGCGCGCGCGGCCGTCAGTCCGGTGCGGCCCAGGCCGAACACCGCGACGGTCTTGTCCTCGAATCCGCGGACGGGGATCATGCTCTCAGGGCTCCTAGCGCAGCTTCAGGGTGGCGAGGCCGACGAAGGCCAGGATCATCGAGACGATCCAGAACCGGATCACGACGGTCGATTCCGCCCAGCCCAGCTTCTCGAAATGGTGGTGGATCGGGGCCATCAGGAAGACGCGCTTGCCGGTCTTCTTGAAGTAGGCGACCTGGATCATGACGCTGAGCGCCTCGGCCACCAACAGGCCGCCGACGATGCCCAGCACCAGCTCGTGCTTGGCGCAGACGGCGATCGCGCCCAGCGCGCCGCCCAGGGCCAGCGAGCCGGTGTCGCCCATGAAGATCTTGGCCGGCGGGGCGTTGTACCAGAGGAAACCCATGCCGCCGCCGATGATGGCGCCGCACAGCACCGCCAACTCACCGACGCCCGGCGCGAAGTGCAGGTTCAGATAGTCCGCGAACTTGTAGTTGCCCACGAGGTAGGCGATCAGGCCGAAGGTCGAGGCGGCGAACATCACCGGCACGATGGCCAGGCCGTCCAGGCCGTCGGTCAGGTTCACGGCGTTGGAGAAGCCGGCGATCGTGACCGCGGCGAAGACCACGTAGAACCAGCCCAGATTGATCACCAGCGCCTTGAAGATCGGGAAGACCACGCTGGTTTCCATGCCCGGGGTCATCGGCGACTTGGGCGCGAACAGGATCAGGACCACGGTGGCGATGATGGCGACGATGAACTGCGCCACCAGCTTCTGGCCGCTGGAGAGGCCGGCCGTGGTCTGCTTGGTGACCTTGGCGTAGTCGTCCATGAAGCCCAGCACGCCGTAGCTGCCGGTGACCAGCAGCACGACCCAGACGTGGATGTTGCGCAGGTCCGCCCACAGCAGGGCGCCGACGAACAGGCCGGCCAGGATCATGAAGCCGCCCATGGTGGGCGTGCCGGCCTTCTCGGTGACGTGACGGGCGATGCCGTCGGTGCGGATCGGCTGGCCCTTGCCCTGCCGGGCCTTCATCCAGCGGATGAAGCGCGAGCCCATCGCCACGGCGACGATATAGGCGGTCAGCATCGCCATGCCCGACCGGAAGGTCAGGTATTTCAGCAGGTTCAGCAGCGGCACGTGCTCTTGGCCGCGCGCCAGCCATTCGTACAGGAAGTACAGCATCAGCCCTGTTCCCCAAGGTCGAGCTCAGCCAAGGCCCGGGCGAGAACCCCGGCCTTGGAGCCGTTCGACCCCTTCACCATCACCACGTCACCTGGACGGATCGCCCCCGCCAGCTGCGCCGTTAACTCTTCAGTAACTTCCGCGTAGCCGCCCCGCCGAGTCGGCGGAAGCGCCTCCCACAGCGATTTCATGTGGACGCCTGCGACAAAAACGACGTCAACGTTTGCATGGTCGATCGGGCCTGCAAGCTCGGCGTGAAACCGGCCGCTGTCCTCGCCCAGTTCGAGCATGTCGGTCAGCGCCACAACCCGACGGCCGGCGACCTTGCGCGCGCCCAGGGTCTTCAGAGCGGCCTGCATCGAGACCGGATTGGCGTTGTAGCTCTCATCCACCAGGGTGAAGGTCCCGCCGTCGATGCGGACGGTCTTCTCGGCGCCGCGGCCCTCGATCGGCGAGAACGCGGCCAGAGCGGCCAGCGCTGTCTCGCGGGGGACATCCAGGGCTTCCAGCATCAGCAGGACGCAGAGACTGTTGGGACCCCAGTGCACGCCCGTCTGACGGATCGGGAAGCTCAGGGGCTCGCCGCGCAGGTTCAGCGAGACGACCGCGCCTTCGCCGTCGACCGCGAAGCCGGTCAGGCGCGCGGTCGCGCCCTCGGCCTCGCCGAAGCTCCAGACGGTGGCCCCTGCCCTCTCAGCCTCGGCCTTCAGCAGGTCGAACCACGGGTTATCGGCATTCAGCACGGCGATCCCGCCGGGCTGCAGGCCGGCAAAGATCTCGGCCTTGGCGCGCGCCACGCCCTCTTCGTTCTCGAAGTTCTCCAGGTGAACCGGGCCGACCGTGGTGATCGCCACGGCGTGCGGCTGGACGAAGCCCGACAGCGGCGTGATCTCGTCGGCGTGGTTCATGCCGATCTCGAACACGGCGCGCTGCGTGTCGCGCGGCATCCGGGCCAGGGTCAGCGGCACGCCGATGTGGTTGTTGTAGCTCTTCACCGAGGCGTGGGCCTTGCCCGCCAGACGCAGGCCGGCCTCGACGGCGCGGGTGACGCTGGTCTTGCCGACCGAGCCCGTCACCGCCCCGCGCTTGCACTGCGGCGCGCGCTCGCGAGCGGCGACGCCCAGCCGCTCCAAAGCCTTGAAGGTGTCCTCGACCATCACCGCCGGGGCGTCGACCGCCTTGGCGGCCAGCACGCCGGTCGCACCATTCGCGACCGCCTGGGCCACGAAGTCATGACCGTCGCGCGCGCCGACCAGCGGCACGAACAGGTCGCCCGGCTCGACGGTGCGGGTG
>JAEXJH010000094.1 GCA_023445955.1 Pseudomonadota bacterium | reverse complement strand
GCTCCGGCCCCGGTCGCCGCCGCGCCGGTCGCTGAAGCCGCTCCGGCTCCGGCCGCCGCGCGTGGCGATTCCGTGAAGTCGCCGATGGTCGGCACCGCCTACCTCTCGCCGCAGCCGGGCGCGGACGCCTTCATCAAGGTCGGCGACACGGTCTCGGCCGGTCAGACCTTGCTGATCGTCGAAGCCATGAAGACCATGAACCCGATCTCGGCTCCGAAGGCCGGCAAGATCGTCGAGATCCTGGTCGCCGACGCCCAGCCCGTCGAGTTCGGCGAGCCGCTCGTCGTCATCGAGTAACGGTCATGTTCGACAAGATCCTCATCGCGAACCGGGGCGAGATCGCGCTCCGGGTTCACCGCGCCTGCAAGGAAATGGGCATCGCCACCGTGGCGGTCCACTCCGAGGCCGACCGTAATTCCATGTGGGTGCGCCTGGCCGACGAAAGCGTCTGCATCGGCCCCGCGCCCGCCGCCAAGAGCTACCTCAACATCCCGTCGATCATCGCGGCGGCCGAGATCACCCGCGCTCAGGGCATCAACCCGGGCTACGGCTTCCTGTCGGAGAACGCCCGCTTCGCCGAGATCGTCGGCGCGCACGGCTTCACCTTCATCGGTCCCAAGCCCGAGCACATCCGGATGATGGGCGACAAGATCACCGCCAAGCAGGCCGTGAAGGACGCCGGCATCCCGGTCGTTCCCGGCTCGGACGGCGGCGTTTCGACCGAGGAAGAGGCCTTCGCGGCCGCCGACCAGATCGGCTTCCCCGTGCTGATCAAGGCCGCCGCCGGCGGTGGCGGTCGCGGCATGAAGGTCGCCCAGACGCGTGAAGACCTGGCCGAAGCCGTCTCGACGGCCCGCGCCGAGGCCCGCGCCGCGTTCGGCGACGACACGGTCTATATGGAGCGCTACCTCCAGAAGCCGCGCCACATCGAGCTGCAGGTCATCGCCGACAGCCACGGCAACGTCGTGCACCTGGGCGAACGCGACTGCTCGCTGCAGCGCCGTCACCAGAAGGTGCTGGAAGAAGCCCCCTCGCCGGCCCTGTCCGCCGAAGGCCGCGCCAAGATCGGCAAGGTCGTGGTCGATGCGGTCAAGGCCATCGGCTACCTGGGCGTCGGGACCATCGAGTTCCTGTGGGAGAACGACGAGTTCTTCTTCATCGAGATGAACACCCGTCTGCAGGTCGAGCACCCGGTCACTGAAGCCATCACCGGCATCGACCTGGTGCGGGAACAGATCCGCATCGCCGCCGGCCTGCCGCTGTCGTTCACCCAGGAAGACGTCGTCTTCGAGGGTCACGCCATCGAGTGCCGGATCAACGCCGAAAACGCGCGGACCTTCACGCCCTCGCCGGGCACCATCACCGACTTCCACGCCCCTGGCGGCCTGGGCGTTCGCCTGGATTCGGCGATCTATACCGGCTATGCGATCCCGCCCTATTACGACAGCCTGATCGGCAAGCTGATCGTGCACGGTCGTGACCGGGCCGAGTGCATCGCCCGCCTGAAGCGCTGCCTGGGCGAGATGGTCGTCGGCGGCATCGAGACCACGATCCCGCTGTTCCAGGACCTACTGGTGCAGCCCGACATCCTGGCCGGCGAGTACGACATCCACTGGCTGGAACGCTGGATCAAGGCCCAGGAAGCCTAACTCCGGGCGGAGACATGGAAGACGCCTTCACGGTCGACGACCTGATCGCCTGCTACGCGCGCGGCGTCTTCCCCATGGCCGACGCCCGCGAGGACGAAAGCCTGTTCCTGATCGATCCCGAGCGGCGGGGCGTCCTGCCGCTCGGGGACTTTCACATCCCCAAGCGTTTAGCGCGTACGGTCCGCAACGGACCCTATGACGTCCGCATCGACACCGCCTTCGACGCGGTCATCGAGGGCTGCGCGGCCTCCAAGCCCGGCCGGCTCGACACCTGGATCAATCACCCCATTCAGCGCCTCTATGGCCAGCTCTATGCGCGCGGTCTGGCCCACAGCGTCGAGACCTGGCAGGGCGACGAGCTGGTTGGCGGCCTTTATGGCGTGTCGCTCGGCGGAGCGTTCTTCGGCGAGAGCATGTTCTCGACCGCGCGCGACGCCAGCAAGGTGGCGCTGGTGCATCTGGTGGCGCGGATGCTGGCCGGCGGCTACCAGTTGCTGGACACCCAGTTCCTGACCGATCACCTGACACAGTTCGGCACGGTCGAGATCAGCCGCGTGGAATACCGCCGGCGGCTGGCCAAAGCCCTGACGGTGCAGGGCGACTTCTACGGCTTGGCGGGGGGCGCGTCCGGGGCGGCCTGCTTGCAGGCGATCAGCCAGGCGTCATAGACCGGGTGCTGCAGCGGGTTCAGGCCCGGCGAGCTGGCGTACATCCAACCCTTGTAGATCTGGCGTCCGGGCGGCGCGGCGCGGCCGGCCTGAGCTTTCGGCTGGGTGTCGACCACGACATAGGCGGCCGTCTCCGGGGCCACCTCGTCCGAGGCCGCCGTCTCGCAGGCGCGGACGGTGAAGATCAGGGTCTTGTAGCGGATCGGCTGGCCGACCGGGACCTCGAACCGCATGGTCTCGGTCGTGACCTTGTCCAAGGCCTGCATGATCGCGATCGTATAGCGCTGGCGCTTGGCGGGCTCGACCGGCTTGGCCGGGGTCGCCGCCGCGGCCTTGGGC
>JAEXJH010000093.1 GCA_023445955.1 Pseudomonadota bacterium | reverse complement strand
GATCTGGACCCCAAGTTCGCGGCCGGCCTGGACGCGGCGGCCAGGGCGGGCGTGGAGGTGCTGGTCTATGCCTGCGCGATGAGCACGGAAGCGGTGCGGATCGATCGCCGCATCCTGTGGACCAACGCTCACCTAACGTCGATTTAACCTGCAATTCGCTCGCATTTCGCTACCCATTCGCTCGCTCTCTGGGGGGCCGCGAACTGAGGGGATCGCATGCGGAAGACCATCCTGGCCGTCGCTGTCCTGGCGCTGACCCTCTCGGGGTGCGGTCGCAGCGACCCCGGCAAGCCCGAGAGCGGCATGATGACCGGGCTGCGGGCGATCTTCGCGTTCAAGGCTTGCACCCGCGAACTCGAGGACCGCTTCGGCCTCAAGAAGATCTCCGGCGTCACCTCCAACGACATGGATCCCGTCTCGACCGGCAAGCCCGGCGAATGGGACGTCAAGTTCATCGCCGACCTGACCGAAAAGGAGAGCGGCCGGGTGACGCGCTACAAGGGCGTCTGCCATGTGCGCCGCGACAAACCCACCAGCCTGGACGCGACCTTCATCAAGGAAATCCGGCCGGCGACCGACACGGTGCGGCGCATCAATCCTCGGTGAAGGCGACTTGCGGGTTGAAATCTGTGCTAGGATAGACAGATACGCCCCTTCCGCCGACCAGATCGCCGCCCGTCGCGGCGGCGACGCCCGAGTAGAGCATGACCTTGGACAACACCCTCGAGATCGAAGCCGAGACCCGCACGGGTCAGATCAAGATCCACAAGGCTGAAGACTTCGAGGGCATGCGCAAGGCCGGCAAGCTGGCCGCCGAGTGCCTGGACATGCTGATCCCGCACGTGCAGCCGGGCGTCTCGTCCGACGAGCTGGACCGGCTGGCCCGCGAGTTCATCCTCGACCACGGCGCCCTGCCGGCCTGCCTGTACTATCGCGGCTATCCCAAGACGGTGTGCATCTCGCGCAATCACGTGGTCTGCCACGGCATTCCCGGCGACTGGAACCTGAAGGAAGGCGATATCGTCAACATTGACGTCACCGCCATCGTCGATGGCTGGCACGGCGACACCTCGCGCATGTACGGCGTCGGCGAGGTCGGCCCGCGCGCCCGCCGCCTGGTCGAGATCACCTACGAAGGCATGAAGCGCGGCCTGGAGGCCGTGAAGCCGGGCGCCACGCTGGGCGACATCGGCTACGCCATCCAGAGCTATGTCGAGGCTCAGCGCTGCTCGGTCGTTCGCGACTTCTGCGGCCACGGCCTTGGCCGCGTGTTCCACGACGCGCCGAACATCCTGCACTTTGGCCGCCCCGGTCAGGGCGCGGTGCTGAAGGCCGGCATGTTCTTCACCGTCGAGCCGATGGTGAACCTCGGCAAGCCGGCCGTGAAGGTGTTGAACGACGGCTGGACCGCCGTGACCCGCGACAAGTCGCTGTCGGCCCAGTGCGAGCACTCGATCGGCGTGACCGAAGACGGCTACGAGGTGTTCACCGCCTCGCCGGCCGGCCTGTTCCAGCCGCCGATCCTGGGCTGAAGCTCATAGATGCTCCCCCGCAACGCGGGGGAGCATCTAGAATCCCTGGACAACCCTGACGCGTCAACGCCAAGATGCTCGCCTAAAGTCGGGGGCGGCATGGTCAGCGTTAAATCCTTAGGCGTCTCGGACGCTGAAGCTCTCGCCTCCATCCAAGTCAAACCGCTCAAGACCAAGAAGGTCTCCGCCCACACCCACCACGCCGGCCACCGCGAGCGGCTGCGCCAGCGGGCCAAGATCGGCGGGTTCGTCGCCCTGCCCGACTACGAGCTGCTGGAGCTCTATCTCTTCCGCACCTATCCGCGCGGCGACGTCAAACCGCTGGCCAAGAGCCTGCTGGCCCGTTTCGGCTCGCTGGGCGCGGTGCTGGGGGCGACGATCGAGGAACTGGCCACGGTGCCGGGTATTGGCGAGACGGCGGCCATGGACATCAAGCTGCTGCACGAGGCCACGCTGCGGGCCGGCCGCGACAAGATCGTCAAGCGGCCGGTGATCAGCTCATGGAGCGCCCTGCTCGGCTATGTCCGCGTCGCCCTGGCCAACGAGTCGCGCGAGCAGTTCCGGGTGCTGTTCCTCGACAAGAAGAACCAGCTGATCGCCGACGAGGTAATGAACCGCGGCACGGTCGACCATGCTCCGGTCTATCCGCGCGAGGTGATGCGGCGGGCGCTGGAGCTCTCCAGCTCCAACATCATCATCCTGCACAATCACCCCTCTGGCGACCCGACCCCGTCGCGGCCCGACATCGACATGACCAAGCAGATCGTCGAGGCCGGCAAGGCCCTGAAGATCGCCGTCCACGACCACCTGGTGGTCGGTCGCGAGGGCGTGGCCAGTTTCAAGGCGCTGGGGCTGATGTAGAGGCGACAGACTCCGGATCAGGACATTAATTTCTGCACAGGATTGCCAGCCCGACTTGACGCTCTCGACCTAAACCTTGAGCGTCGCGGCTCCCGTTTCTCCGGAGTCCCCGCATGCGTCGCCTGCTCACCGTTCTCCTCGGCTCGGCCGCTCTGCTGACCGGCGTCGCCCACGCGGCCGACAAGAAGGCGCCCGAGAAGCCCGGCGAGATCCCCAAGGCGATCAAGACGCTGCATGACAGCTTCCTGATCCTGGACACCCACCTCGACACGCCCGAGCACTTCGCGCGCCAGGGCTGGTCGATGCTGGACCGCCACGAGGTCAAGGAAGACGGCACCCAGGTCGATCTGCCGCGCATGAAGGCCGGCGGCCTGGATGGCGGCTTCTACGTGATCTACACCGGCCAGGGCGAGCTGACCGCCGAGGGCTATCGCAAGGCCCGCGACTTCGCCCTGAACCGCGCGACCGAGATCCGCGAGATGGTCGCCGCCCATCCCGACCAGTTCGAGCTGGCCTACACCGCCGACGACGCCGTGCGGATCAACAAGGCCGGCAAGAGCTTCGTCTTCCAGAGCATCGAGAATTCCTGGCCGATCGGCGAGGACCTGACCTTGATGCAGACCTTCTACGCCACTGGCGTGCGGATGGCCGGGCCGGTCCACTTCCGCAACAACGAGTTCGCCGACAGCTCGACCGACAAGCCGATCTGGCACGGCTATTCGCCGCTGGGCCTGCGCTGGCTGGCCGAGGCCAACCGCCTGGGCATCCTGGTGGATGTCAGCCACGCCAGCGACGACATCGTCGACCAGTCGGTGGCCCTGTCGAAAGCGCCGATCATCGCTTCGCACTCGGGCGCCAAGGCGATCTTCGACCATCCGCGGAACCTGGACGACGCCCGCATCAAGAAGATCGCCGACAGCGGCGGCGCCATCTGCATCAACTCGGTCTATCTGAAGGCTTCGGAACAGCCGAGCCCAGAACTCATGGCCGAGCTGAAGGCCCTGGGTCCGCTGGACGACGAGGCCACCGAGGCGCAGGTCAAGGCCCGCATGGTCAAGATGGCGGCGCTCAAGGCCAAGTATACGTTCCCGCCGCGCGCCAATTTCGAGATCTTCATGGCCAGCATGCTGCACACCCTGAAGGTCGCGGGTCCCAAGGCCGTCTGCGTCGGGGCCGACTGGGACGGCGGCGGCGGCGTCGAAGGCCTGGAAGACGTGGCCGACCTGCCCAAGATCACCGCCCGCCTGAAGGCCGAGGGCTACAGCGACGCCGACATCCAGGCGATCTGGAGCGGCAACGTGCTGCGCCTGATCGCCGGCGCCCAGGCCTATGCCAAGAGCGTGGTGGGCAAGTAGCGCCTACTCCCCCTGACGCGCCGGGTTGCGGCGCGGCGCATAGATGCGTGACAGCCCTTCGGCCAGGACCGCCCGCTCCTGCGGCGTGAGGGTTGCGGCATAGGCCGCCAGGGCCGCCTCGACATTGGCGCGGGCCTGCTGGTCCAGCGATCGGGCGCTGGCCAGACGCCGACTGACCTCGGCGGGATCGAAACTGGCCGACTGCAGCGCGGCCATGGCGGCCTGGCGCTCGGCGCGGGCCTGGCGGGTGATCGGCTGGTTCTTCTGGTTGGCCGCGTGCAGGGCCTGGCGCAACCCGCGGCGCGCCTGCGGCGAGAGCTGGTCGGCGGCGGTCCACTGCGGCGGCCGGGCCAGGCGCTCACCGGGCTGGGCCT
>JAEXJH010000092.1 GCA_023445955.1 Pseudomonadota bacterium | reverse complement strand
GCGTCGCCGCGCACCTCCAGCCTGACCTCGGCGTCCTCGAACAGCACGTCCAGGAAGTCGGGGGTCTTGTGCGTGAGGGCCGCCAGCGACAGCGGGGCCAGGTTGGCCGCCAGCGCGCCCTGGTCGGCGCGGGCCATGAACAGCATGTCGTTGATGATCGTCCGCAGCCGCTCCAGCTCTTCCAGATTGGACTGCAGCGTGTCCTCCAGCTCGTCGACGTCGCGCGAGCGGGACAGGGCGACCTGGGTCTGGCCGATGAGGTTGCCCAGCGGCGTGCGCAGCTCGTGGGCGACGTCGGCGTTGAAGGCCGACAGCCGCTCATAGGCCGACTGCAGGCGATCCAGCGCGCCGTTGAAGGCGCTCATCAGCCCGACCAGCTCGGCCGGCAGGTCCTGGGTCGGCATCCGCAGGCTGGGGTCGGCCGGGTTCAGGGCGCCGGCGCGCTGCGACAGGCGGTCGACGGGCGCCAGGCCCCGGCGGGCGATCCACCAGCCCAGCAGGCTGACCAGCGCCGTGATCAGCACCGACATGCCCAGCGCCCCGACGCCCAGCACCAGGCGCGAGGCGTCGAACGGGGCGGTGTCGGCCGCGATCACCAGGCGCACGTCGGGACGGCGGCCGAAAGCGGGCGCCGTGCGGGCCAGGGTCATGAACCGCTTGCCGTCGGCATGGATGACGCCAAAGCCGTTGCGGGCCGGCTCCAGCGCCCGGCCGGGCATGAACTGGAAGCGCGGGTCGGCGCTCTCGATCCGGTAGCGGATGGAGCCGTCGGCCGGGGTGAACGACTTCAGCTTGTCGGTCATCAGCGGCCAGCGGGTGGGATCCTCCAGCTTGCGGATCATCGCCATGATGATCTCCGAGCGGGCGTTCAGCTCCTCGGCCTGGTGGCGTTTCAGCTCCAGGCTCTGGAAGCTGAACAGCATAACGCCGGCCAGGATCGACACCGCGCCGGTGGCGATGGCGAACATCAGGGCCAGGCGTCCGGCGATCGACTTCGGCGCGAGGAATGGGGGGGCGGCGATCACGACGAAGAGCCCTCGGGACGGTGCTCCAGAACGTAGCCCATGCCGCGCACCGTATGCAGCAGCTTGGTCTCGAACATGCCGTCGATCTTGGCCCGCAGGCGCTTGATGGCGACCTCGACCACATTGGTGTTGGTGTCGAAATTGATGTCCCAGACCAGCTCGGTGATGATGGTCTTGGAGACGATCTGCGACTGGCGGCGACCCAGCACGACCAGCAGGGCGAACTCCTTGGCTGTCAGGTTCAGGCGCTTGCCGGCGCGGGTGGCGCGGCGGGCCAGCAAATCGAGATGCAGGTCGCCGACGGTAATGGTCGTCGACTCGCTGCGCCCGCGCCGGGTGATGGCCTGCAGGCGGGCCAGGAGCTCCAGGAACGAGAACGGCTTGACCAGATAGTCGTCGGCCCCGGCCCCCAAGCCCTTGAGGCGATCGTCGACGCTGTCGCGGGCGGTCAGCATGATCACCGGCGTCTGATGGGTCTGGCGCAGGCGGGCCAGCACCTCGACACCGTCCAGGCCCGGCAGCATGCCGTCCAGCACCACCGCGTCATAGTCCAGGGTCTGGGCCAGGTGCAGGCCGTCCTCGCCATTGCCGGCGAAGTCGACGGCGTAGCCTTGTTCCGTCAGCCCCTTGCGCAGGTAGGCGACGGTCTTGGGCTCGTCCTCGACGATCAGGATCTTCATAGCGCGAGGCGTCTCACGACCAACAGCCCGGGATGCCGGGGCATTCCGGGCCGACAAGATAGAGCGTCCTCGCGCCCGCCGCCATGGCTTGGGGGTGGGGGGAACTCGCCAGGGCGCCGGGGCGAGGACGAGGCATCCTGCCCGCCCCGCCGGGTCGTCAGCCTGACCGCGGGATGACAATTCTGACCCGAAGCACGGTTTCTGGCCCGACACGATTGAACCATTTCGGCCGCAAGTCTCCTTTATCGCCGCGCCGAGTCGGTAACGCCCGAGGTTTTCTATTGTCTTTGCTTGATCGCCGCGCCGCCCTGACGCTCCTGGCTGGAGGCGCGGTCGCCTCCGCCCTGGGCTCGGAAACGGCCGACGCCCGCCCTACGGCCTTCTCGTTCGAGGTCGTGCAAGCCCGCGCCCGCATGCTGGCCGGCAAGCCCTATGTCGCGCCGCCCGCGCCGCCAGCGGAGGTCCAGGCCATGGACTACGACGCCGCCCAGGCGGTCGGTTTCTATCGCGAGAAGGCCCCGCTGTGGGGCGACGATTGGGGCATCGAGCTGTTCCCGCTCAGCCGCGGCGTCTCCAAGACCGTGGCCATCAACCTGGTCGAGAACGGCCGCGCCCGGCCGCTGGCCTACGACCCGACCATGTTCTCGTCGCCCGCCGGCAGCCCGGTGCGCAGCCTGCCGAAGACCGCGGGCTTCTCGGGCTTTCGCGCCATCAGCCGCGACGATCGGGGCGAGTGGCTGGTGTTCCACGGCGCCTCGTACTTCCGCTCGCCCGCGCCGTTCGGCCAGTACGGCCTGTCGGCCCGCGCGGTCGCCGCCGACACCTACGCCGTCCAGCCCGAGGAGTTTCCCGACTGGCGCGAGGTCTGGCTGGAGCGCGACGCGCAAGGCCGCCTGGTCATCCACGCCCTGATGGAGAGCCCCGGCATCGTCGGGGCCTACAGGTTCGTCAACGACCGCGACGGCAAGGCCCTGACCCAGAGCGTCCAGGCCACCGTCTATTTCCGCCGCGCCTTCGACCAGATGGGCTTCGCGCCGCTGACCAGCATGTTCTGGTATGGCGAGGACCGCGCCAGCCCGGCCATCGATTGGCGGCCCGAGATCCACGATTCCGACGGCCTGGCCATCTGGACCGGTGCGGGCGAGCGGATCTGGCGACCGCTCTCCAGTCCCAGGCGGGTTGTGACCAGCGTGTTCAGCGACGAGAACCCCAAGGGTTTTGGCCTGATCCAGCGCGACCGCGACTTCGAGCACTATCACGACGACCAGGCCGCCTCCGAGCGCCGGCCCAGCGTCTGGGTCGAGCCGATCGGCGACTGGGGCAAGGGCTCGGTGCGCCTCGTCGAGATCCCCACCGACAGCGAGACCAACGACAACATCGTCGCCTTCTGGACCCCCGACGCGCCCGTGAAGGCGGGGAGCAAGGTCGAGCTGAACTATCGCCTGCACTGGACCGGCGATGCGCCCGACACCGACCTGGCCAAGGTCGTCGCCACCCGCTCAGGCCGGCCCGGCGAGCCGGGGCGCGAGGCCGTGGCCCAGGGCCGCAAGATCGCCGTCGAGTTCCGGGGCGAGAACCTGCTGGCGCTGCGCAAGGCCATCGACATTCAGGCCGACGTCACCGCCCGCAACGGCCAGATCAAACTGCTGTCCCACTACCCCGGCGCGCGGCACGAGAACGAGACCGACGCCCTGTGGCGCGTGACCTTCGACGTGGTCTGCGACGGCGCGGAACCGGCC
>JAEXJH010000091.1 GCA_023445955.1 Pseudomonadota bacterium | reverse complement strand
GGCTAAACGGGTCTAGCGCCGCAACAGGAAGCTCAGGACCTCGGCGACAGCCTTGTACAGCGCCTCGGGGATCTCCTCGTCGATCTCCAGGGTCGACAGCGCTTGGGCCAGGACCGGGTCTTCCTCGATCGGCACGCCATGCTCGCGGGCCGTCTCAATGATCTTCTCGCCCACCCAGCCCTGGCCCGAGGCCACGACCTTGGGAGCGTTGGGCTCTTCGTAGAGCAGGGCGACGGCGATGCGCGGCCGCGCCGAGGGTCCGGTGATCCCGCTCATGAGGCCTGGTCCACGAAATGGCCCAGCGGGCTGACGCCGCCGGGGCTTGGCGGCGCGCCGGAATGGACCGCGACCTCGGGGGTCAGCTCGGCCTCGCGCAAGGCTGCACCCAGGATCTCCTCGCCGGCGCGCAGGCGGGCGATGGTCTCGGCGCGCTCGGCCCACAGCGACACGCGCGTGCGCGAGCCGGTCAAACTGACCTGGGCGTGGACGGGTCCCAGTGGCTCGATGTCGATCGAGAAGCGAGCCTTGTAGGTGCGCTCGGCCGGGCCGACCGCGCCACCGCCGGAGCCGCCGCCGTCATGGCTGATCTCGAACTGGGCGACGGCCAGGCCCTGGGGCGTCATGAACGGCAGGTCGAGGTTCAGGCGGCCGCCTTGCTGCGGGCGGGCCTCGGCGGTCTCGGGTTCGTGCGGCTCGGGCAGCGAGGCGATCTGCATCAGGTCCTGGCGCGCCAGAGCGCCGTTGGTCCCCTTGAGCAGCCGACGCACGAGATCGGCAGGCGACAGAGCGGCCGGCAGCTGCGGCGCCTC
This sequence comes from Pseudomonadota bacterium, assembly GCA_023445955.1. GTDB lineage: Bacteria > Pseudomonadota > Alphaproteobacteria > Caulobacterales > Caulobacteraceae > Caulobacter. Next base: position 5,056 of record JAEXJH010000091.1, on the reverse strand, counting down.
GGGCTTCTGGCCGGCCATCGGACCGCCGGCGAACGGTGGCGGCGGGACCTTGGAGCGCGCGGTCTCGGCCGGGACGGCGCCATAGCCGCGCGGCGCCAGGGGACGTGGCTCGATCGGCGTCGCGGTCGTCGGCTCTTCGGCCAGCGCCTCCTCGGCGATCAGGCCGAGCTGGACGAGCGCGGACAGCGCGGCGCGGACGGGCGTGGCGGTTGGCGCCAAGGGCTTGGGCGCAGCGACGAAGGCGCCGAAGCGAGCGGCGAGGCCCTCGTCGTCCGGCGGCGGCACAGGAGACTTGGCGACGGGCGTGGAAGCTTCAGACGCGCTCTCAGGGACCTCAGCGTGCGGCAGCGACGACGCAGCAGTCTGAGGCGCCGCCTCGACATCGGGCTGGACAGTCTGGTTCGACGCCGGTGTGGGCGTTGCGGGCGTGCGGGTCGAGGGCGTCGCCGGAACCGGCGCGGCCGTGCGCGGCGCGACGGTCGACGGGGCCTCGACCTCTTCATCAGCGACCGAAGCAGGCTCTGCGCTCGGCTTGTCGGACGCTTGGGGCGGGGCCTTGGCCAGCCAGGCCGACAGCGCGCCGCGGAACACCAGCAGCGCGGCCTTCATGTCATTGGCCTCAGGAAGACGCGGCTGGCCTTCAACAGGCGGCGTCGCGGCCGCGCGAGCCATCTTGGCCTCCAGGAACACGCCGGACCGCTCTACGGCCTGGCGCAGCCCCTGTGGCGTGGCGATTTCGAAGGCAGTCGGCGCCTTGGCCAGCAGCGCCCTGCCCGCCTCGCGCACTTCGGGCGGCGCGTCGGGACGGGCGACGACGGCGCGGACATTGGCCATCAGCGGGGCCAAGCCCGTCTGGCGCGGCACGGCCTCGGCGGCGGCGGTGCGCACGGCTCGGACCAGGCGGGTCTCGGGCTTGGCGAGCGCAGCCTGCGTCGCAACAGGCGGAGCAGGCTTCGCGCCAGGCGTATCGATGGCGCCCCCAGCGTCCTGAGCCGCAGCCTGACCGGCCGGCTCGACGGGCGCGCCGCTCTTGGGTGGCGTATTGGGAGTACGGCCGACGATCTCGCCCAGCTGGGCGGTCGTATTGGCCAGCGCCTGGCGCGCCAGAGCCTGGATGGTCGCGACAGAATCCGCCGCGCTCCCAGCCGGAAGGGCTGGAATGATGGGGGTCACGGGCGTGGTCGGGTCGATGGCCACGACAACGGCTCCACGGCGACAGTTAAGAACACTGTAGGCCAGGGCCGTAAATCACTGGTTAACCTTCGCCATATGAACTCGCAAAGCCTTGTGGAGCCTGGGCTTCACGGATTCCCCTTCAGCGAGTGAGGTGCGTCCTGGATACGCGATGGCTGAGCATCGTCGAGCACCGACGGCGCGATCTGCTGTCGATCGTGCCCATGACCCTGCTGGCCGCCGCCGGGGCCTGCGCCTGGCTCGACCCGAAACTCTGCCTGGCCTGGCTGGTCGCCGCGGCCCTGCTGATTACCACCAACCAGCTGCTGTGCGGCCTGATCGCCAAGCACGGGCAGGCTCGGCCGAGCCTGGAGACGCTGCTGGCGGCCTTCACGCTGGTCTATACCTTCATCTACTCCAGCCTGCCGTCGGCGCTGGTGATGCTGGGCACGCGCGCCTCGGTTCTGGCCGGCGGGGCGATGATGGCCGCCATCGCGCTGAGCTGCACGGCCGAGTTCGTGATCTCGCGTCGCATCGGCCTGGCTGCGCTCTCGGCGGTCCTGCTGCAGGTGTTGATCGGCACGGCCCTGGCGGCGCTGACGACCGGCCCCGTCCAGCTTCTCCTCTCCCTGGTCGCGGTCCTGTGCTTCTTCGCCTATGTCCTGCAGTACGCCATCCATCGCGAGAAGGCGGCTAGGCGCATGGCCGAGGCCACCGCCCTGGCCCAGTCCCGCGAGGCCGAGGCGGCCAGCGCCAACCGCGCCAAGACCGCCTTCCTGGCGACCATGAGCCACGAGATCCGCACGCCGCTGAACGGCATCCTGGGCATGGCCCAGGTGATGCAGGCCGACGAGCTGACGCCGGCCCAGCGCGAGCGCCTTGGCGTGGTGCGCCAGTCGGGTAAGGCTCTGACCGACATCCTCAATGACGTGCTGGACCTGGCCCGCATCGAGGCCGGCCAGCTAGAACTGCGGCCCGAGCCGTTCGATCTGCGCGAGCTGCTGGTCGGCTGCGGCCAGACCTTCACCGCCCTGGCGCACGGCAAGGGCCTGACCCACGACCTGTCGATCGCCCCCGCCGCCGAGGGCGCCTATCTGGGCGACGCCGGACGACTGCGGCAGATCCTGCACAACCTGTTATCCAACGCGGTGAAGTTCACGGAACGCGGCGGCGTCTCGATCGTGGCCGACTACGAGGCCGGCCGCTTGGAGCTAACCGTGGCCGACACCGGCCCTGGCGTCGCGCCCGAGGAGCAGGAGCAGCTGTTCGGCCGTTTCGTGCTGCTCGACGACATCGCCACCCGTCGGCATGGCGGCGCTGGCCTGGGCCTGGCCATCTGCCGCGAGCTGGCGCGCCGCATGGACGGCGACGTCACCCTGTTCAGCCGCCCGGGCGAAGGCAGCGCCTTCACCGTCGCGCTGCCGCTGGAGAAGGTCGCTACGCCGGGCAAGGTCGAGGACGAGACCGCGCCGGACGCCGCGCCGGGCTTGCGGATCCTGGCCGCCGAGGACAACCCGACCAACCAACTCGTCCTGCGCTCGGTGCTGCGTCAGGCCGGCGTAGAGCCGATCATCGTTGACGACGGCGCCAAGGCCCTGGCGGCGTGGCGCGAGAGCCATTGGGACGCGGTGCTGATGGACATCCATATGCCGGTCATGGATGGCCTGGCGGCGCTACAGGAGATCCGTCGCCTGGAGGTCGAAGAAGGCCGACCGCGCACGCCGGTCATCGCCCTGACCGCCAACGCCATGCGCCACCAGGTCGAGCTCCTGCTGCAGGCCGGCATGGACGATCACGTCGGCAAGCCGATCGACGTCACCCAGCTGCTCAGCGCGCTCGACCGAGCGGTGTCAGGCCGCGATCAGGCCCCGCGCCTTCAGGAAGTCGATTAGCGCATCGGCGGCGGCTTCCGAAGGATCGGGCATGCCGCGGCCCATCTTGTCCAGCGCCGCATACTGCTCGGCCGCCTGGCGCGCCCGAAGCGCCGGGTCATCCAGGCGCATGGCCACTTCGCGGGCCAGCGCCTCACCATTGCAGGCTTCCTGGAGCCGTTCCGGGGCGATCTCCCGATCCGCGGCAATGTTGAATAGCGTGACCCAGCGCGGCTTCATCAGGCGCTTGAGGAGGGCGTAGGTCACCGCGCCGGTCTTGTAGCCCACCACCATCGGCCGACCGGCCAGGGCCAGCTCGGCCGTCACAGTGCCGCTGCAGGCCAGGGCGACGTCGCCGGCGACGAAGGCGTCGTCCTTCAGCTGTTCGTCCTCGATCACGTGGGCGCGAAATGGCCAGCCGGCCACGCGGGCCTTCACCGCCTCGGCGACAGTGTAGGCGGCGGGGATGACGATAACCAACTCAGGGCGATCGGCCTTCAGGCGGCGCACGGCGTCTTCGAAGGCCGGCAGTACGCGCTCGATCTCGGACGGACGACTGCCGGGCAGCACCAGCAGGATCGGGTCGGCGGCCGAGGCGCCGATCGCGGCCCGCAGGCGCGCGCCATCGGCCTGGTCGAAGCGCTTGGCCAGGGCCGAGTTGCCGACGAACACGCTGGGCAGGTCCACGGCGTCGAAATACGGCTTGTCCATCGGCTGGATCGACAGCAGCAGGTCGACCGACTTGGCCAGGCTGCGGGCCCGGCCGGCGCGATAGGCCCAGACCTGCGGCGCGACGTACTTCACCAGCGGCAGCTTGGGGTCCAGCTTTCGCAGGGCATGGGCCAGGCGGATGTTGAAGCCCCAGCTGTCGATCAGGATCGCCACATCGGGCCTTTCCCGGCCCGCCAGGGCCACGGTGTCGTCCAGGCGGGCCTTGACCGTCGGATAGGCCTTCAGGCCCTCCAGGATGCCCAAGATCGACAGCTGGGCGATGTCGAAGGGGCTTTCGACCCCCTGCTCGGCCATCTTGGCCCCGCCGATGCCGACGAAGGTCACGTCGCCGCCCAGCCGGTCTCGCAGAACCTTGGCCAGGCTGGCGCCCAGGGCGTCGCCGGAAGCCTCGGCGGCCACGAGCATGATCTTCAGCGGCGCCATCAGGGACGTCCCTGCGGGTCGACCCCCAGCACGAAGAGGCCGAGGTCGTCGGCGCAGGCCATCACCGCCTCGCGGTCGACCACCAGCAGGCGGCCAGCCTCGCCGACCACGCCGGCCAGACCCGCGCGCGCGGCGCGTTGGATGGTGGCGACGCCGATGGTGGGCAGGTCGACCTTGGTTTCCTGGATCGGCTTGGGCGCCTTGGCCAGTACGCCCCGCGGCTGCTCGGCCGAGCCACGGATCGCCAGCGGCAGCTGCTCAACCCGGCGCAGCATGGCGTCGGTGCCTTCCTGGGCCTCGACAGCCAGGACGAGGCCGTTGCAGACGACGGCGCCCTGCCCCACGTCCAGCCGGCCGATCTCGCGGGCCACCAGCAGGGCCTTGTCGATATCGGCCATATGCTCGTCGCGCGGGTAGAACTTGCCGAGACGACCACGCGGCAGGGTCATCTCACCAACGACCTCGTGCGCGCCCTCGATCTCGAAGCCTTCCTTCTCGAACTCGTCCAGCACCCGGCGCAGCAGGGCGTCGTCGCCCTGGCGCGCGGCCTTGATCAGGCTGGGCACGATCAGCAAGCCCCGCGCATCGGGCATCAGGGCGCCGAAGTCGGGACGGCTGACATTGCCGGCGAAACAGACGACCTCGCAGCCCTCGGCCCGCAACGCCTTGAAGGCCTTGCCGAACTCGCCGATGCCGACCTCGACGCCCGGATATCGGGCCAGGGCCGGGTCGGCGAAGCTCCTCAGGCGCATAACGGCGAACGCGCGTCCGGCGGCCTCGCAATGGGCCGCCAGCTCGACGGGCAGCGCGCCGCCGCCGGCGATCAGGCCAAGCTTACGCATCGTACGAGCCTAGAC
>JAEXJH010000090.1 GCA_023445955.1 Pseudomonadota bacterium | reverse complement strand
GCGCCGACCAGGACGCCCGCTGGATGTGGGCCATGGTCCGCGACCGGCTGGAAGACGCCTTCAAGAGCGCCCCCACCGTCGCGGCGCTGGTTCCAGAGCTGGAGACCGCCGTGCGCGGCGGCGAGGTTCCCGCCTCGGCGGCGGCGGACCGGCTGCTGGCGGCGTTCGGGCTCTAGGCCTCGGCGAACCGTTGGGCCTGGGCGATCCAGGCTTCGCGTTCAGCGCGACCCTTCAGGTTCAGGAGCTGGTCGTACGAGGACAGCTCGTCCGGCGTCCAGGCGGCGATCTGGCTGAACTTGGTGACGCCCAGGTCGGCCAGCGAAGCGGCCAGTTTCGGGCCGATGCCGACCAGCTTGGTGAGGTCGTCGATGGCGGCCTCGATCTTGGCGGGCGCAGCTTCGACGGCCTCGGCGACCGTCTCCGTGACCTCGGCCACGACCGGTTCGGCCGCGACGACGGGCTCGACCATCGCTTCGGCGGCGTCCTCGTTGGCGGCGACGATGGTTTCGACGATCGGTTCGGCGGCGGCCTCGACGATCTCCTGCGTGGCGTCCAGCACCGTCTCGGTGGTCTCGGCGACCAGGGCGACAGCTTCAACGACCGGTTCGGTCACGGCTTCCAGCACAGGCTCGGGCGGCGCCTCCAGCATGGCCACGGCCTCGACCGGCGGCGCGACGGGTTCGGGCCTCAAGGCCATCAGCGACTCGAGATTGACCGCCTCGCGCCAGCGATTGGCCCACCACCAGTAGGTGGCGCCGGCGGCCGCTGCGCCGCCGAACATCAGCCACAGCGGCGAGGCCGCGCCGACCATCACATGGGGCGCCGTCTCGGGCTCGACCTTGTCGGTCTTGTAGTCGGGAAGAAAGGAGAAGATCGAAACCATGGCGCGCTCCGCTGGGCTGGCAACCGCGATCTATTGCAATGCAGCATAACACGGAAAATTCGTTCGCAAGCGCAAAAATGCTGACCTTGGGTCAACTCATTCCAAGCGCCTTCAGAAGCACACCCGAGACGATCAGCACACCAATCATCGCCAGCATCGGCAGGCGGGTGGCGAAGGTCAGCACCAGCGCCAGCGCGGTCAGGCCCAGCGCTGCGAAATTCAAACGGCCGACATCCGGCAGCATCACGCTGAGCAGGCTTGCGACCTCCATGGTCTGGCCGCTGCGGAACAGCAGGTGGATGGCGAACCACAGGGCCAACTGGCCGATCACGCCGACGGCGGCGGCCGAGATCATGGCCAGCGCCCGCGCGGGCTTGGGCCGCCTGCCCCAACGCTCGAACAACGGCCCGCCGGCGAAGATCCACAGGAACGACGGCGCAAAGGTCGTCCACGCCGCCATCAGTCCGCCCAGCACGGCCACGACCCAGGCCCACTCGGCCGGCGCGCTCTGGAAGGCCCCGACGAAGCCGACGAACACGAAGACGAGGATCAACGGGCCGGGCGTCGTCTCGGCCAGGCCCAGGCCGTCCAGCATCTGGGTCGGCGCCAACCAGCCCAGGGCGGAGGCCGTCTGGCCGATATAGGCCAGGGCCGCATACGCGCCGCCGAAGCTGATCGCCGAAAGGCCGCCGAAGGTCAGGCCCATCCAGGCCAGCACAGAGCCCGGCGCGAGCAGCCAGGCCAGCGCGATGGGGGCCAGCCATAGCGCCAGGCAAACAAAGGCCGTCCTGGCTTGGCCTTTCAGCGGCGGGGCGGGCGGCGGCCCCCTCTCCTCGCCGCCCTTGGCGGTCAGCCAGCCGAAGGCCCCAGCGCAGAGGATCACCAGCGGAAACGGCAGGGTCGTGAAGGCCATCACGGCGAAGGCCGCGCCGGCGACGACCGCGGCCGTGCGGTCCTTGATCGTGCGCTTCCCGATCCTGATGAGCGCCTGCAGAACCAGGGCGACCACCGCCGCCTTCAGGCCCAGCAGCACCGGCGCGGCCCAGTCCGAACGGCCGTGGGCGACGTAGAGCGCCGACAGGCCCAGCATCACCAGGAGGCCCGGCAGCACGAACAGCAGTCCCGCCGCGACACCGCCGCGGACGCCGTGCATGCGCCAGCCCAGCCACGTCGCCAGCTGCTGGGCCTCGGGGCCGGGCAGCAGCATGCAGAAGCTCAAGGCGCGGGCGAAGTCGTCGTCGTCGATCCAGCCGCGGGTCTCGACGACTTCCTTGTGGAGGAGAGCGATCTGCCCCGCCGGACCGCCGAAACCTAGCAGTCCGACTTTCAGCCAGACACGCAGGGCCTCGCCGAAGCTGGGGCGGTTCACGTCCGCCAGACGCGCGAGCGACCGCCGGTGTCGCCCAGGCGCGCGGCGATCCAGTCACCAGCCTGCGTCGCCGCACCATCGACGCTAACCGGCGCGCCGACCATCACCATCGCGCAGCCGTTCATCTTCATGGGATCCGTCAGCGGCCGCAGGCGAAGCTCGGCCACGAGCAGGTCGTTGGTGACGGCCTCCATCCCACGCAGGAAGGCGTCGAAGGTCTCCAGGTCCTTGATCGGCAGCCAGATCGCCAGAGCCGCATCGCGAGCGCGAGCCAGGACAGCGCGCGTGGTGGCGACGATCTGCTGATAGTCGTCCGGCCGCTCGAACGGCGGATCGATGACGACGAAGGCCCGACCGCCCTTGCCGGCCTGATTCACCGCAGTGGTGAAGCCATCGACTTCCAGCGCCTGAGCGTTTGTGTAGGGCGCCAGGCTCTTGCGCAGCAGCGCCACGTCGTCGGACCGCAGCTCACAGCCGGCATAGCGGTCGGCCCTGCGCAGGGCGCGGCCCATCAGCAGCGGCGAGCCCGGATAGAGGTCGCCCTCCTCGCCGCCATTCATGTGCGCGACTGCCTTCAGCAGCGGGCCGAACACCGCTGGCGCATCGCTCGCCGCCTTAAGGCGAAAGATCCCCGCCTGCGCCTCGCCCGAGCGACGCGACATCTCGCCCGACAGGTCATAGCCGCCCGCACCCGCATGGGTGTCGATCACCGACAGGGCCTCGCTCTGGTCCTGCAAGGCCGACAGCATGGCCAGTACGATCGCGTGCTTGTGCAGGTCGGCGAAGTTGCCGGCGTGGAAGGCGTGGCGGTAATTCATGGCCCGCTCCTACCACGCCCCGTGCGCGCGGCCAGCCTCGTGCAGCTCCTCGACCATCTTATCCTTGAGGGCCTGGGGCGCGATGATCTCCACAGCGTCGCCCCAGGTGAAGAGGTGCCAGGCCAGCTCGCGCATGCCGCCAGCGCGGAAGGTGACCGTCACCGAACCGTCGGCTTCCTGCGTCACCGACTGCGTCGGGTGGAAGCGCCAGCGCAACGCGTCCTCGGCCCCCTTGGGCTTGATGCGCAGCACCACGTCCTGGATCTCGTCGTGATAGATGCCGAAGCTCTCGTCGGCGAACGCCTGCAGCGAGAAGTCCTCGGGCGGCGGGGCCGGCTTGTCGAGCGCCTTCAGGTCGCTCATCCTGTCCAGGCGCCACGAGCGCGGCTTGCCGCCCTTGCCCTCCAGCGCCACCAGGTAGTTGCTGCGCCCGAACAGGACGCCCAGCGGCGTGACCTCGCGTGTGCGCCCCGGCGTGCTGCCGCCCTCATAGCGGAACGACAGCGCCTGCAGGCCCTTGATCGCCGTGCGGATGGTGGCCAGCACCGACCCTTCCTCGAACGGGCGGGGACCAGCGTGGACGGCGATCATCTCGGCCTGGACCAGCGCCTCGACGTCGGGCGCCACCCGGCGGCGAGCCGAGCCACGCAAGGCCGACAGCAGCTTGGACTCCAGAGAGTAGAGCGAGGCCGCGCGGCTGTCGGCGCCCGAGGCCTTCAACGAGTCGGCCGCCGTGCGCAGCGCCGCCAGCTCTTCGGCGGTCGGGGTCTGGAACAGGCTGTCCAGGCCGGACGGGATGCGGAAACGCTTGGTCGGCGGGTCGTCGATCGCCTCCATCTGCGGGAAGGCGGCCCAGACGGCGTCGCGCATCCGCTCGGCGGTGCGGCGTCCGACGTCCAGCGTCTGGGCCATCTCGTCCAGGGTCAGGCCCTCGGCCGAACCGGCCAGCATCCGGGCCAGATCCAGCAGGCGCGTAGCTTTCTCGTGTCTCATGCGTTCACCCTACGGACGCACAACTTACGACCGTTTCTGTCGCAATGCCCGCACATTCTGTGGATGTCGAGACTGGAGAAACCAATGTCGCGCTTTGCTTGCCCCTCTTGGACTGTCGCTCCCGTGAACTCGGCCATGGTCTCGGCCGTGCTCGACTTCGCCGACATTCATCGCGACCTGGGCGGCGGCCGCACCCTGCGCCGGATCAGCCACGAGCGCGCGGCCCGGGCCGACATCTTCCTGCTGCTGGGCCGCGACGCCGAGCGGGTCACCGACATCGGCCTCGTCTGGAACGACCGCGAAGACCAGATCGTCCGCGTCACCGACGACGCCGAGCTGCGCGATTCCCGCATGGCCGCCTGGGAGGAGGCCTTCGACCTCTTCGAGACCGAAGACACCGACGAGATGGCCGAACCGCTGCGCCTCGTCGCCTGAACCAGACCGCGCCCTAAGCCCGCTCCACCACCTCCGCATGCGGAGAAGCGGCGCCATTTGCTCAAAATCCGTGATCCGCCGCCGCGCAAAACGGCGCCCGTCGGGCGCCGGCATTTGTGTTGCGGTTTTATTTCAATGCGCCATTGCCGAAATCTGCGACTTGGATCCCCCTGAATAGATCGGACAGTACCCGATATATTTTTAGTACCCGCGTCAAAAATAATAAAGTCGGGGAGAAAAACGCCATGGAGAAGGGAATCATCACGCGTCCATAAAGACAAAGAGGGGGCTATTAATGACTCGGCGTTTCAAACCTGCCTTGTTGGCGGGTATTTCTGTGCTTTCGGTTACTTTTGGATACTCTGCCTTAGCCTATGCCGCTGACGCGCCTGACAAGGCGCCCGATCAGACTGAAGTCGACACCATCATTGTCACCGGCACGCGTCAGACCGGTCTGCGCGTCATCGACAGCCCCGCCCCCGTTCAAGTCGTCGACACCAGCACGCTGGAACGCACCGGCGCGGTCGACCTTCGCCTCGGCCTCGCCAATCTGGTCCCGTCGTTCAACGCCCAGGCGTTCGGCGGCGACACCGCCAACCTGACCCTTTCGGCCCGCCTGCGCGGCCTTTCGCCTAACCAGGCCCTGGTGCTGGTCAACGGCAAGCGCCGTCACACCACCGGCAACCTGGCCGTCCTGTCGGGCGTCTATCAAGGCGCCGCCGCCGCGGACCTGGGCTTCATTCCGATGGCCGGCATCGGCCGCATTGAAGTGCTGACGGACGGCGCCGCCGCCCAGTACGGCACCGACGCCATCGCCGGCGTCGTCAACATTATCCTGAAGAAGAACCCAAGCGGCGGCTCGATCTCGGCCACCGGCGGTCAGTATTTCGACAAGGGCGGCAAGACGGCCGGCGGCTCGGTCAACATCGGCATGGCGCCGACCGAGAACAGCTATCTGAACGTGACGGTCGAGAGCAAATACCACGGCTTCTCCAACCGCGGCCTGCCCGACCAGCGCGTGTTCAACCCGGCCAGCCCCGGCTATTCGGCCGCCAACAACGCCGTCGAAACCCAGATTCCGGGCTATCCGAACCTGAACCTGATCTCGGGCGACGCCGAGTACCGCCTGAACAACCTGGCCTTCAACGCCGGCGTCACCCTGCCCGCCGACTTCGAGGTCTATTCGTTCGGCACCCTGGGCCACAAGGACGCCTCGGCCTACGAAAACTACCGCCGCTACAACCGCATCCAGGGCAAGCAGGGCGCGGCCGACCGGCCCTTCCCGCTGGGCTTCAGCCCGCGCGAACGCATCATCGAAGACGACTACGCCATGACTCTGGGCGTCTCGGGCAAGCTAGTCGGCTGGGATCTGGACGTCTCGTCGACCTACGGCAAGGACGACATCGAGGTTCGCGTCGAAGACTCGGCCAACGCCAGCCTCTACACCGACACCTCGACCCTAACGACCAAGGGCTTCACCCCGACCTCGTTCCACGCCGGCAGCTGGCGCACCACCCAGTGGACCAACAACATCGACCTGCGCCACGACTTCGAGGTCGGCTTCTCGGCCCCGATCAACGTCGCCCTCGGCTACGAGCAGCGCCGCGACACCTACCGCATCGGCCAGGGCGACGCCGCCTCGACCTACAAGGAAGGCTCGCAGTCCTATCCGGGCTTCCAGAAGACTGACGCCGGCGGCCACGCCCGCACCAGCTGGGCCTTGTACGGCGACGTCGCGGCCACCCCGGTTCCGGAGTGGAAGATCGACGCAGCCGTCCGCTACGAGAAGTTCAGCGATTTTGGCGACACCACCGTCGCCAAGCTGACCAGCCGCTATGACTTCAACGAGATGTTCGCCATTCGCGGCACGGTCTCGACCGGCTTCCGCGCCCCAACCCTGGCGGAGTCCTACTACTCGGCCACCAACGTCTCGCCGACCTCGGCCTTCGTGCAGCTGGCCCCGAACTCGCCGGCGGCTCGCCTGCTGGGCATCGATGCGCTGAAGCCCGAGAAGTCGACCAACTTCAGCCTCGGCCTGGTGGCCCACCCGATCCCGAAGATGACGGCGACGATCGACGTCTATCAGATCAAGCTGAAGGACCGCATCTTCGGTTCGAGCTCGGTCTACGGCCTGCGTAACGGCGTGGTCGTCAACAGCAACGTCAACGCCGCGATCGCCGCCAACGGCAACGTGCTGGACAGCACAGTGGCCAGCACCGGCATCAACATCTTCTCGAACGGTCTGGACACCCGCACCAAGGGCCTGGACTTCGTGGTCTCGTACCCGACCGATCTGGGCGACATGGGCCGCATTGACTGGACCCTGTCGGGCAACTTCAACAAGACCAAGATCACCAAGGTCAAGACCGCGCCGACGGCCCTGGCGACCACCAGCACCGCCTTCCCGAGCGGTCAGGTCCTGTTCGCCGGCAACGCCGCCTCGCTGCTCGAGAAGGCCGCGCCGAAGTACAAGATCGGCCTGAACGGGCTCTACACCTTCGGCCCGCTGTCGCTGTCGCTGACCGAGACCTTCTACGGCAAGGCCTCGGCCCTCTCGGATCCCGGCACCGGTCCGCTGCTGAACACCGTGGCCAGCGCCGCGGCGATCACCGACGTCGAGGTGTCCTACAAGTTCCTGAAGGGCGTCACCGCCGCGATCGGGGCCAACAACGCGTTCAACAAGTATCCGGACAAGTTCTCGGCCGCGTTCCAGACCGCTTGCGTCGCCTCCGGCGCCGGCTGCGTGACCCAGTACCCGGGCTTCTCGCCCTACGGCATCAACGGCGGCTACTACTCCGGCCGCCTGAGCTACTCCTTCTAAGGCTGGGCTCCAGCGTCAAAAGCGAAGGGGCGGAC
>JAEXJH010000089.1 GCA_023445955.1 Pseudomonadota bacterium | reverse complement strand
TCGCCATGCACCGCGTGGTGGTAGGCCGCGCCCATGATCGCGAACTCGACCAGCTGGGCCGCGTCGCTCTCGACATTGGCGCCGACGTCCAGGACCGTGGTCACGCCCTTCATGTTGGGCCAGTTGGCGACGATGGCCGGGCGCTCCAGGTCCGCGCCCATCCGCAGGATCAGCTTGGAGATGGCCATCAGCGCACCAGTGTTGCCGGCCGAGACGCAGGCCTGGGCCTGGTTCTCGCGCAGCGCCTCGATGGCGTTCCACATCGACGAGCCCTTGCCTCGGCGCATGGCCTGGGCGGGCTTTTCGTCCATGGCGATAGCCTTGTCGGTGTGGCGCACCTCGCTGACGGCCTTGGCGGCCGGATGCTTGGCCAGCTCGGCCTCGATCTTCGCGCCGTCGCCGTGCAGCAGGAACCGCACTCCGGGGTGCGCCTTGGCCGCCTGAGCGACACCGGGCACGACGATGGAGGGGCCGTGATCGCCGCCCATGGCGTCGACCGAGATGACTACGGATTGGGACACGTGGCGCTTAGAGCTCCGGCAGGCGGCCCGACCGCCCTCAAGGCGGCGGACGATACATCCGCGTGAATATCACGCAAGCAGTCGAGTCGGGCTGTTCAGCCTTCCTCATCCGTTGATTTGAGGCTCTTGAGCGCCGCGAAAGGCGAAAGTTCGACCGGTTCGGGCGGCTGAACGAAGACCGCGCCCGGCTTGCGGGGGAACGGATCCAGCTCCAGGGCCAGGTGCTCGATGACATAGCCCGAGACGTCGATCTTCTCGCCGTCCAGCACGTCCGGCGGATCGTCGGCGTCCGGATCGACGCCCAGGTCGCCGCTTTCCTCGTCCTGCGGCGCGTTCTTGCTGTTGGCCGGCAGGACGCGAAGATCGAAGCGCGCGTCGATCGGGGTCTCGAAATCGTCAGCCGTGGCGCTGCAGACCTGCACCACGCGCGCGCGCAGCACGCCCGACACCGTCGCGCCGTCCAGCCACGAGCTCAGGAACACCTCCGCGCTCAGTTCTTCCAGGCTGACCAGGTCCAGTTGCTTGGCGATGGCCTTGCGCTGGTCGGCGGTCGGCTCAAGGCGCAGCTTCACCGAGCCGCGGTCGACCTGGGCCAGCGGGATTTCACACGGCCAGGAAGCGGTTACGGGTTCGGCCACGTCACGTCTCCTTGCAGCAGGGCGTCCAGCGACTGTTCCGCCAGGGCCTCGCGCGTCTTGATCACATAGGCGGCCAAAGCGGCCGTGTCGCCCTCGCCGCGCTCTTCGAACGCGGTGCGGGCCAGGAAGTCGGTCACGCCCGCCGTCTCCGGCAGGGTCGCGACGGCCTCGTCATAGGCCTTCAGGCGGCCATAGAAGGCGCCGGCCAGCTTCTTCATCTTCTTGCCGACGGCGGTGTCGGACACCCCGATCTCGCGGAAGGCGTCATCCAGGCCCTTCACATAAGAATCGAACACGGCCTGCGACGTCTCGGCGGCCGCCTCGCCCTGCCCCTTCAAACGGTCGATCAGAAAGATCACGTGCAGGCTGAAAAGCTCGAAGCGGCCTTCCATCGAGTCGCGAACGCCGAAATCGCGATAAAAGGCCGCGGAACGGGCCTGGGCCACCGCGCCAGCATACAGCTTAGCCCCCGCCGCCTTGGCGGGCCTGGGCTTGAGCCACCGATCCAGAAACATGAAACGCCTCGATTTCGCCGCGACATCCCGCTAGACGCGGGGTCCGCTTTCACGCGGGCATTGAACTAAGCTCCCGCGGGCGATAGGTCAAAGTCTGCATTTTTCCGGTTCGGAGCCTTGATGTCTCGCCCCGCCGTTTTCGCCGCCGCCATTCTGGGCCTGGCGATCGCCACGTCCGCCTGTACGCCGCTGACCAGCTACTCCGGCTTTCAGGCCATCGAGGCCAAGCCCGCCGACATGAAGGTCGGCGACGACAGCAAGTCGACTCTGATGGAAAAGCTGGGTTCGCCGTCGGCGGTTTCGACCTTCGACAACAACACCTGGTACTACATCTCGCAGACGACCGACCGCGTGGCCTTCTACATGCCGCGCGTCATCAAGCGCGACGTCGTGGCCATCAAGTTCAACCCGGCCGACGAAAAGGTCGCCTCGGTGAACACCTACACGCTGAAGGACGGCAAGGTCATCGCCTACAACGGCCGTGAGACCCCGACCCGCGGCCGCGAGATGACCATCCTCGAACAGCTGCTGGGCAACGTCGGTCGCGGCGGCATGCTCCCGCAGGACGACGAGGCTCCGGGCCAGCGTCCGGGCGACCGCCGCTAACCAAAGTCGGAAACTCGACAGATTAGAAAAGCCGCCCGTCGCAAGCCGGGCGGCTTTTTCGCGCGCTGGTTACATTGCATGGCGCCGCACCACCCGCACGGGCGAGTACATCGCGGCGATTTACTGTGAATTCGATATTCACCGTCTTAATTCAGGCGAGTAACCAACGCCTCAACACTTCATAAACCCGAAACGGGGCACGTTCACCTCAAGCCACACCAGTTGTGGCGTGACGAATTCACGGCGGCGGTGGGAGACGCAACGTGGAGGGCATGGACCTTCGTGACGTATCGGTGCTGCTGGTAGACGACAACGCGAACATGCGGAAAGTCGTGGGCGCGATCCTGAAAGCCGCTGGCGTTCGCAAAATCCGCGAAGCCAATGACGGCCTGGACGCGCTGAAGATCTTCCAGTCGCAGGAAATCGACATCGTCTTCACCGACCTGATGATGGCGCCGGTCGACGGCCTGGCGTTCATCCGCTGGATCCGAACCTCGACGGCCAGCCCCAATCCGTATGTGCCGGTGATCATGATGACCGGCCACGCCACCCAGCGCACGCTGAACGAGGCGCGCATGGCCGGCGTCACCGAGTTCCTGGCCAAGCCGCTGACGGCGCGCGGGGTCATGCACCGGATCAATGAGATCGTGAACAACCCCCGCCCCTTCGTGCGGGCCACCGAGTATTTCGGCCCCTGCCGCCGCCGGCGGATCGACCACGAGTTCTCCGGCGTCGAACGGCGCGGCCAGGAGGTCGAGATCACCGACGCCCTGGCCCAGATGGACCACGAGGACGTGTACTAGGGCCTTCGAAACACCCCGAAAACAAAACGCCCCGGAGTTTCCTCCGGGGCGTTTCTCGTTTCAGCCGCTCCCGAGAGGGATCAGCCGCCGTGGGCCAGGACCGCCAGCAGCAGCAGGGCCACGATGTTGGTGATCTTGATCATCGGGTTCACGGCCGGACCCGAGGTGTCCTTGTAGGGGTCGCCGACGGTGTCGCCGGTGACGGCGGCCTTGTGGGTGTCGCCGCCCTTCTTGTGCAGGACGCCGTTCTTGTCGGTGAAGCCCTCTTCAATGACCTTCTTGGCGTTGTCCCAGGCGCCGCCGCCGCTGGTCATCGAGATGGCGACGAACAGGCCGGTGACGATCACGCCCATCAGCATGGCGCCCAGCGAGGCGAACGCATCGACCTTGCCGGCGATGGCCTTGATCACGAAGAACAGCACCACCGGCGAAACCACCGGCAGCAGGCTGGGCACGATCATCTCGCGGATGGCGGCCTTGGTCAGGATGTCCACGGCCTTGCCGTACTCGGGCTTGACCTCGCCGGTCATGATGCCCGGGTTCTCGCGGAACTGACGACGCACCTCGGCGACGACCGACTCGGCCGCGCGGCCGACGGCGGGCATCGACATGCCGCCGAACAGGAACGGCAGCAGGCCGCCGAACAGCAGGCCGACCACGACGTACGGGTTCGAGAGGTCGAAGGTCACCGGACCCATGCCGTCGAAGAAGCTGCCCGGGGCCGCATTGGCCGAGAAGAACTTCAGGTCTTCGGTATAGGCGGCGAACAGCACCAGGGCGCCCAGGCCGGCCGAACCGATGGCGTAGCCCTTGGTCACGGCCTTGGTGGTGTTGCCCACGGCGTCCAGGGCGTCGGTGGTGACGCGGACTTCCGGCGGCAGGCCGGCCATTTCCGCGATACCGCCGGCGTTGTCGGTGACCGGACCAAAGGCGTCCAGGGCGACGATGAAGCCGGCCAGCGACAGCATGGTCGTGGTGGCGATGGCGATGCCGAACAGGCCCGCCAGGTTATAGGTCACCACGATGCCGACGATGATAGTCAAGGCCGGCAGGGCCGTGGATTCCAGCGACATGGCCAGGCCCTGGATCACGTTGGTGCCGTGCCCCGAGACCGAAGCCTGGGCGACCGACTTCACCGGGCGGAAGTTGGTGCCGGTGTAGTACTCGGTGATCATGACGATAGCGGCGGTGACGGCCAGGCCGACCAGACCGCAGTAGAATAGGCTGTCGGCGGTGTAGGTGCGCGCGTCGGTCACGACCGCGGTCGGGATCAGATCGTGCAGCACGTACCAGACGGCCGGGATCGACAGGATGCCCGTCACGATCAGGCCCTTGTACAGGGCGCCCATGATGTTCTGGCTCTTGCCCAGGCGGACGAAGAACGCACCGATGATCGAGGTGACGATGCAGACCGCGCAGATGGCCAGCGGCAGCAGCATCATCGCGCCCACGGCCTCGGTGCCGCGGAAGAAGATGGCCGCCAAGACCATGGTGGCGACGGTGGTCACCGCATAGGTCTCGAACAGGTCGGCGGCCATGCCGGCGCAGTCGCCGACATTGTCGCCGACGTTGTCGGCGATGGTGGCGGCGTTGCGGGGGTCATCCTCCGGGATGCCGGCTTCCACCTTGCCCACGAGGTCGCCGCCCACGTCGGCGCCCTTGGTGAAGATGCCGCCGCCCAGACGCGCGAAGATGGAGATCAGCGAGGCGCCGAAGCCCAAAGCCACAAGCCCGTCGATCACTTCGCGCCCGGTCGACGCCAGTCCCAGATGCCGGGTCAGCACGATATAGTAGCCCGACACCCCGATCAGGGCGCCCCCCGCCACGAACATGCCGGTGATGGCGCCCGAGCGGAACGCCAGATCCAGCCCCTTGGCCAGACCTTCCGACGCGGCCTGGGCCGTGCGGACATTGGCGCGCACGGAAATCAGCATTCCCGCATAGCCCGCCGCCCCGGACAGGACGGCGCCGATCAGGAAGCCGACGGCGGCATATACGCCGATCAGGAAATAGGCCGCGATCAGGATCACGACCCCGACCAGGCCAATGGTCAGATATTGCCGTTTCAGATAGGCCGAGGCGCCTTCCTGAATGGCGGCTGCGATCTCTCGCATCTTGTCGTTGCCAGTGCTCGCCTTCATCAGCACGGCGGTCTGAGCGGCGCCGTAAAGCACCGCCAGAACGCCGGCCGCGAAGACCAGCGTGAGTGAGTTCGTCATTGGCGTTTCCATGCCCTTGCAAACAGGCGCGCAGGCCATGGGCGGCGGTCGGGCGTTAGCGCCTCTGTCCGCCTTCCGGTCCCCCCGCACGCGGCGAACGCGTCAGTGCGTCCTTTGGGATTTGCAGGTGGAGCGTGTCATGCGTTCGGAATTGGCGCAACAGGGGTCGCCAAACCGCTCAGTGCGGAGGTTGCATCCCTGTCCGACGACGCGGGGTTTGGCTGACGATTTCCACACGCCGGATGGAGCCACGCCCTGAAATCGCGGCCGAGGCGGAAACCAGGGCGGCGGACAGGGCGCGTTCGTCTAGGCGGGTCCAGTCGCCGGGGACGGTGAAGGGCGTGCGATGCGCCGCGCGGACCAGGGCGTCGCGGAAGAAGGCTTCCTTGGGCTTGATCTGCTCCATGGTCTTGCCCGCGCCCAGTTCCAGTC
>JAEXJH010000088.1 GCA_023445955.1 Pseudomonadota bacterium | reverse complement strand
GCCTTGTAGCGGCCGCCGACGGCGGTCTCGTGCATGGCTTCGGACAGGCGCTCCATCGGCCGGGCCAGGCGTCGCGCCAGGCTGTTGGCCAGGAGGATCGCCAAGCCCGCGGCCCCGAAGAACAGGGCGCCGGTCAAGGCCAGGTCGCGGGCCAGGGTCTGGCCCAGGCCCGGATGCTCGGCCAGCAGCACCAGGGCGCCGATCTGCTGCGAGGAGAGCTTGATGGGTCGGGTCAGCGTGTCGGCGTCGGCCGGATTGGCCTCGCCCAGCTGTGCGACGACGCGGCCATGGGTGTCGAGGATGCGCACGCCCGCCACGCTGGGGGCCTTGGCGACGGCTTCCAGGGCGCGATAGACGCCGACCATGTTGTGATCGGCCAGCGGCGCGGCGGCGCCGGCGGCGGCCATCTGGGCCAGGATCTCGTGATTGGCGCGGGCTTCCTGTCGCGCCACGCTCCATTGCTGCAGCATAAAGCACAGGCAAGCGGCCACGAGTGCGAGCACCGTCGTGGCCAGGGCCACGCCGGCGATCCGCGCCTGCAAGGGCGCGTGGGTTAACCCGCTATGGTTGCGGTCTTCGCTCATCCCACGTCCAGGTATTCATCTACGTTGCGACAGTCTGCCGCAAGGTTCCTAACGGTTCGCTTCCAAGGCGAACGAAGGGGAGGGGGAGTAGCGCGACAAAACAACGCTAAGGCGCATTTTTGCCATTGCTTTCGCTTTAACAATCTATTTACCTTTCTTCTTAGTGTTTCGTTAAGGAGGCGGGCGTGGAAAAGGTTTTTGTAGCGCAACGTGTGGCCAACAAGCTGTTCGCCACCGAGACCGCGGTGGATGCGGCGGTCATGGAAGTCACGGAAATGATGGCCGAGCTGATTCAGGCTCGTAAGGACCTCGGCCTGTCGCCGGTGGTCGCCAATGGCGCGAGCGCCAAGCTGGCCGAAGCCGTCCAGGCTCTGGCGGCGGCGCGTACGGCGGTGGTCGAAGCCCACGCCGAACTGGATGAGACCCGCCTGCGCATCGGCGTGCGCACGCGTCTGGCTGGCGGCTGGGACAAGCCGATCGGCGGCGCCCCGACCACCGGTCGCGCGTCGCAGGCCGAAGTCGCATAAGCGCATTGCAATAGTTTAATATGTTTGGGCCTCTAATTTCGGTTAGAGGCCCAAGTCATGTTCGCGCACTTGCCATTCGTAGCGATGATCGGCTGGCTGCTTATTCTGGCAGCCTGCTTTCTCGCGTGGCGTCTAGGCGGCAAGCCGGAACGCCAGGGCGCGCTTCTTGTCCTGACGACGTCTTTCCTGGCCAGTTTTCCAGGCCTGATTCCCGATCATGATTTGCAGCGCGGCGCCTTCCTGGCCGTGGACGGCCTTCTGGCCGGCGGTCTGCTGCTGCTGGCCTTGCGTTACGCCCGCGTCTGGCTGGGCGTCGCCGTCCTGCTGCAGGGCGTCCAGTTCAGCCTGCACGCCTACTATCTCGTCGCCGGTCGGCGCTACGACAGCACCTACGGCTTCGTGAACAACATGGTCAGCCTGGGCGTGCTGTGCTGCCTGGTGGCCGGAACGGTGCTGGCCTGGCGGGCGAGCCGGCAGCGGGTCGCCGCAAAATAATTGCCGCGACCGGACGAAACGTCACGGTCCTGGCAAAAATCTCCCCTTGCAATCTCGTCCGAAACGCGGTTCTTCGCCGGCGGGCCACATCCCCCCAACGGGATGCAGTCCATCTGTAAGGATGGGAGACATCGCTATGACTACCCTCGCCAAGCCGGCGATCCGCCCGGCTCGTCCCGAGTTCTCTTCCGGCCCCTGCGCCAAGCGCCCCGGCTGGTCCCCCGAAAATCTGAGAAACGCCGTCCTCGGCCGCTCGCACCGCTCGAAGCTGGGCAAGGCGCGCCTGAAGGCCGCCATCGACCAGACGCGCGAAGTGCTGGAAGTGCCGGCCGACTTCCTGATCGGCATCGTCGCCGGTTCGGACACCGGCGCCGTCGAGATGGCGATGTGGTCGATGCTCGGCGCCCGCCCCGTGCAACTGATGGCCTTCGAGTCCTTCGGCAAGGACTGGGTCACGGACGTCACCAAGCAACTGAAGCTGCCGGACGTCGAGGTGCTGAGCGCCCCGTACGGCGAGCTGCCCGACACCACCAAGGTCGATCCGGCCAAGGATCTGGTCTTCACCTGGAACGGCACGACCTCGGGCGTGCGCGTGCCGAACGCCGACTTCATCGCGGCCGACCGTGAAGGCATCACCATCTGCGACGCCACCAGCGCCGCCTTCGCCCAGGACCTGGACTGGGCCAAACTCGATGTCGTGACCTTCTCCTGGCAGAAGGCGCTGGGCGGCGAGGGTGCGCACGGGATCCTGATCCTGTCGCCGCGCGCCGTGGCCCGCCTGGAAAGCTACACGCCGGCCTGGCCGATGCCGAAGCTGTTCCGCATGACCAAGGGCGGCAAGGTGTCCCTCGACATCTTCGAGGGCGCGACGATCAACACCCCGTCGATGCTCTGCGTGGAAGACGCTCTGGACGCTCTGAAGTGGGGCGCCTCGATCGGCGGCCTGCACGGCATGCAGGCCCGCGCCGACCAGAACCTGGCCGTGCTGGCCGACTGGGTCGCCAAGACCGACTGGGTCGACTTCCTGGCCGCGACGCCGGACATCCGTTCCAATACCTCGGTGTGTCTGAAGGTCGTCGATCCCAAGATCGCCGCCCTGCCGGAAGACGCCCAGGCCGACTTCGCCAAGAAGCTGGCTTCGCTGCTCGAGAAGGAGGGCGCAGCCCTCGACATCGGCGGCTATCGCGACGCCCCGGCCGGCCTGCGCATCTGGTGCGGCGCCACGGTGGAGGCCTCGGACCTCGAGGCTCTGACGCCCTGGCTCGACTGGGCCTTCGCCACCGTCTCGGCCGAACTGGCCGCCGCTTAAGACTCAGCACTGGCCCCCACCTGACCTCGCATGGCGAGGTCTGTCCGCCCCCAAGAGGGGACGGAGAGCATCTCTCCTCCCCCTCTTGGGGG
>JAEXJH010000087.1 GCA_023445955.1 Pseudomonadota bacterium | reverse complement strand
CGGGCGGCCGGCGCCGGCCATCCACAAACACCAGGGGCCGGGGGGCGCCCCGCGCGCGCAGGTTCAGGTTCGCCTGACCGCCACGGGCGTTGAAGCTCGAGCCAGAGCCCGCCGACGGCGTGAACTGCGGCAGCTGGTTCAGTGTAGCCTCGACCGTCGGCGCGCCCGAGCGGGCGATGGTCTCGGCGCCCACGGTCACAATCGGGGTCTGCGACACGTAGTCGGCCCGCGCGATCCGAGATCCCGTGACGACGACTTCTTGCACCTCGGTCGGCGCATCAGTCTTCGCCGGCGTCGATTGAGCATGAGATTGCGCAGCGAACAGAGAAGCCAGAACCCCAACAGGTAAAGCTAAGCGGACAGATCGGCGGATCTTCATGAACGTCCTCCCCGGACCTTTATATTGACGTTGATCGTCAATGTGACTTATTTGTAAATCCATACTGTAAGGCGTCGACACAGGCGTCAATCTTGACGATTTTCGTCAATGCGGAGGAACAGATGCTGGAGGGGGCGCGGGAACACTATTTCACCGCCGAGGAGGCCGCGCAGGAGCTGGGGGTCTCGCTGACGACGCTGTACGCCTATTTCAGCCGCAAGGGCATCCGGACCGAGAAACTGCCGGGGGTTCGCGAGCGGCTCTACTGGAAGGCGGACGTCTGGAAGGCCCGGGGCCGCCGCGCAACGCCGGCGCCCACGCTCGAGCCCGACGGCGTCAGCACCGCCTCCAAGATCACCTTCATCGGCGACGACGGCCCCTACTACCGCGGCCAGAACGCCGTGCTGCTGTCGGAGAACAGGACCGTCGAGGACGTGGCCGCCCTGCTGTGGGACGCCGATCCCGCCACGACCTTCACCGCGCGGCTGCCGCGCCTGCCCGAGAACTACGCGGCGATGATGGCGATGGTCGCGACGGCTGGGGCCACGGACCGGGCCATCGTCGCCCTGCCCTTCCTGGAGGAAGCCAATCCCCGCGCCTTCGACCTGTCCCCCCAAGGCATGGCGGCGACGGGCGCGGACCTGGTGCGCTTTCTCTCGGCGGTGCTGACGCGCGACACCGCGCCCAGCAGCGAGCCTGTGCACCTCTACCTCGGACGGCGGCTGGGCCTGGACAAGGACTGGACCGACATCACGCGCCGCCTGCTGATCCTGTCGGCCGATCACGGCTTTGCGTCCGGAACCTACGCCGTCCGCGCCGTGGCCAGCGCCGGCGTCTCGCCGTTCCGCTGCGCCCTGGCGGGCCTGGCGCTATTCTCGGGTCGGCGCACCTGGTTTGGCCGCTATGACGGCCTGTCGCGCCTGCTGAACGACATCTGCTCCAGCCCGGATCCGGCCGCCATGATCATCGCCCGCCACCGCGAAGGCGACGCCCTGGCCGGCTTTGGCTTCTCACCCTATCCGGACGGCGATCCACGCGCGGTCTCGCTGCTGCGCCGCTTCGACAAGATCTGCGGCGACGACGAGGACTATCGCCGACTGACCCAGGCGATCGCGACCGTCGAGGAGGTGCGCGGTGAAAAGCCTGACTTCGCCCTGACCGCGATGTTCGCGACCCGCCGCATGAAGATGGATCCGCGCGACTCGCTGTTCCTGATCGGCCGCTCGATCGGCTGGGTCGCCCACGCCATCGAACAGTACCAGATGGGTGAGATGCACCGCCCTCCATCGGCCTATGTCGGGAAATTGCCCCCAGCGCGCCGGTGAGATGCTCACGCAACCATCAAGCGATTGAACGGAAACATTCACCCCCACACTGCATCATCATTTCGGTTTCGGATCAATGAGTTCCAGCGTGACGCAATGCGTATGGTGAGGCTAGTTTGGGTCCCTCCGTCCCGGTGAAAGCCGCCCGTGATCGCGTCCCTCTCCGATCGACAGCGCCAAATCCTCCGCCTCGTGGCGCGCGGTCGCACGTCGAAGGAAATCGCTCTCCAGATCGGGCTGTCGCCGCACGGCGTCGACATGAGCCTTCGAAAGGCTTGCGAGCGGCTGGGCGTCGCCAATCGTCGCGAGGCCGCGCGCCTGCTGGAGGCCGATGAGCGCAGTATCAACGATCCGTACTACGGCTCGACCACGCTTCCAGACCCGCCCTTCATCCTGCCATCCCATGAGCCGTTCAATGAGGAAGGCCATGGGCAACATCCCCACACAACAGGTCGTCGAGAGCGCGCTTATTCTGCGTCGGGACATCCTGGAGTTCGAGGAGAGGTTTCCGCCGCTTCCCTCGGGACAAACTCAGATGCCGAGGTTCACATGGGCGGAACTACAACGACAATTGATGGATCTTTCCCAGGTCTCGACCTCTTCGGCGGATCAAGTGCGGGCGGCGATCGAACCGCTGCGGCTCAGGGCGTCTTCGGCGCCTCCAGAGCTGCTGCTGCGCGAGCTGCTGATAATGGCTTCAATCCTCCTCGAGGAAGATCAGGCGGGAGACCCTTCGGCCGTCCCTTGACCTCACTTGAAGCCATCGCCCTGGCGCTCGGCAT
Organism: Pseudomonadota bacterium; assembly: GCA_023445955.1. GTDB lineage: Bacteria > Pseudomonadota > Alphaproteobacteria > Caulobacterales > Caulobacteraceae > Caulobacter. The sequence continues at coordinate 1,510 of JAEXJH010000087.1, read as the reverse complement.
GGCGGTGCTGATCGGCCTGCTCCTGGCAGGTGTCTTGATCGCCGCCGGCAGCTTCATGGACGCGATGCAGCGCACGATCGACGCGGCCAGCCGCGGCGCCTGAGTTCAACGGCAACCCAAAACGCATCGCGCTGTCGCCAGCGCCAAGGAGAACTCATGCCTGTTGCACAAGAAATCGGCCTCGAGGTCGCCAATAAGCTTTTCGCCGCCGAGCGCGCGGTCGATGACGCCATCAGCGCCATCGCTGAGTTCCAGGGCATGCTGCCCGACGCCGGCCGTCGCGCCGGCCTGTCCTTCGGCTACATCCAAACCCCGATGACGCATCTCGCCACCGCCAGCATCGATCTGGTCCGCGCGCGGGAAAGCACCTCTTCGGTCCACAAGAGCCTGGAAGTCATCCAGCGCGCGACGGGGCTGGCCGCCGTGGCCTACGGCCCCTTCGTCGACAAGCCGCCGCAGAAGACCGGCCGCCTCGAGGCGGTCAAGACCGAAGCCGCCTAGCTGGCGCGGCCCCGACCTCGGCGCTATGCAGACCTATGTTCGATGCGCTGCGATACACGGTCGGGGCCGCCTTCTTCTTTGGCGCAATCGCCTACGCCCTTTGGAAGGGCGGCTGGCCCGAACGGGTCACGGCCCTGGCGATGCTGGCTGCCACCGTCCTGACGCCGCTGGTCTTTCGTCACGCCGCATTCGCCGATCCGCAGTGGTCGGTGGCGGCGGTTGATCTGGCCCTGCTGACCGTCCTGACCCTGGTGGTGGTCAGGTCCCGCCGAATCTGGCTGCTCATGGCCCTGTCGGTGCACGCCTTGGGCACGGCGTCTCACATCGCGCTCATCTTCGATCCGAAGATCAAGGCCCTGGCCTATCTCTCGTCGATCGTCGTCTGGAGCTACCTTGCCAACGCCTGCCTGATCGCCAGCGTGATCCAGGTCCAGCGCGCAGCGCAGAGGTCGCGGCCGGCGCGCCGTTGATTTTCCACTCATAATTCGTGAAGGCAGGACAGGCCGGCGTCGTCAAAGGATTGAGGCCATCCGCGGCCTGACTATCGCCAGATTTCAAGGACTGCCCGTGACCGATGATCGTGATGACGCCCACCCGGTTGACCGCCATGTGGGCACACGTGTGCGCCTGCGTCGCAGACTGGAAGGCCGCTCGCAGGAGAGCCTGGCCAGCGCGCTCGGCCTGACATTCCAGCAGATCCAGAAATACGAGCGCGGCGCCAACCGTATCAGCGCGTCCAAGCTCTATGACATCGCCGCGGCTCTGCGCGTTCCGGTCAGCTATTTCTTCGAGGGCCTGGCGCCGACGGATCACGACGCCGACCCGGCCTTTGCGGAACGCGACGCTGAAATCCAGGTCTTCCTGGCGTCGGCTGACGGATTCGACTGGGTTCGGGCGGTGACGGCCATTCAGTCACCGGCCGTTCGCAGGAAGGTCTTGGAGCTGGTCCAGGGTCTGGCGGACCAAGGCGGCTAGACCCAAAACAAGACTAGGCCGCGGCGCGCTGAGG
>JAEXJH010000086.1 GCA_023445955.1 Pseudomonadota bacterium | reverse complement strand
CCTCGAGGGCGGCCTTCAGACGGGGCCACTCGTCAATACGGACGTGACGGTCGGGGGCGGAGGGGGCGAACGGGCGCAGGCGCTCGTCGCTGACCATCTGGAACCGCCCGACGTCGGGAGCCTTCTCCGCCACCGATTCCAGCTGCGGCAAAAGGTCGTCGATGAACACGGCCCGACCCGAGGTGCGCGCGGCCAGCTCGGCGGCTGGCGGGCCCTTGGGGCCGCTGTTGATGATCAACGGGTAGTCGAAGCCGTGGGTCTTCAGCCACTTGGCGCGCGCCAGCCGGCCGTGCTCGGGGGCGTTGGTCAGGATCACCACCTCGGCGCGGGCCGACAGATCCGCCAGGGCGTCGGCCGCGCCGATGGCGGGAATCAGGTCATCGGCCCCGTCGCGGAAGAAATCGTCGAACAGGGCCTTGCCCGCGATCAGGTCGAGGTGTTCCGTCTCGCCAGGCCGATAGATGTTCTGGAACAACGCGAAGCGATCGACCCGCAGCTCGAAGCCATGGCGCCCGATGAAATCGCCGAAGCCGCGCATGAATTGCGCGAGCACCTCGTCGACATCGACGATGACCAGCGAAGCGGTCGGCGTGATGGCGCAGGCCTGAAGGTCGGAGTAGCGTGGTTCCATGAGCTTGGGATCTTAACGCGATTAGCGCGGGCTTAAGGATATTCGTGGCAACTGGTTCTGGAAGACGGCGCGAATCCCTAGGCGTCGCCACGTGACCGTACGGTCGGGGTAAGGATGACGAAGAAGGTCCTCATCGTGGAGGATAACGAGCTGAACATGAAGCTTTTTCATGATCTGCTCGAGGCCCAGGGTTACGCCACCCTGCAGACCCGCGAGGGTCTGTCGGCGCTGTCCATTGCTCGCGACAACAAGCCCGACCTGATTCTGATGGACATCCAGCTGCCGGAGATCTCCGGCCTGGAAGTCACCAAGTGGCTCAAGGAAGACGACGACCTGGCGCACATCCCGGTCGTGGCCGTCACCGCCTTCGCCATGAAGGGCGACGAGGAGCGCATCCGTGAGGGCGGCTGCGAGGCCTACATCTCCAAGCCGATCTCGGTGGTCCACTTCCTGGACACCATCAAGCGCCTGCTGGACAAGGTCCCCGCCGCATGAGCGCCCGGATCCTCGTCGTCGACGACATCGAAGCCAATGTCCGTCTGCTCGAGGCCAAGCTGACGGCCGAGTACTATGAAGTCTCCAGCGCCATGGACGGCCCCACCGCGCTGGCGATGGCTGCGCGCGACCTGCCCGACATCATTTTGCTGGACGTGATGATGCCCGGCATGGACGGCTTCACCGTCTGCCGCAAACTCAAGGAAGACCCGACCACCCGCCACATCCCGGTGGTGCTGATCACCGCCCTCGACGGCCGGGCCGATCGCATCCAGGGCCTGGAATCGGGCGCTTCGGACTTCCTGACCAAGCCCATCGACGACGTCATGCTGTTCGCCCGCGTGCGCAGCCTGACCCGCTTCAAGCTGGTGATCGACGAACTGCGCCAGCGCGAGGCCTCGGGCCGCCGCATGGGCGTGATCGCCGGCGCCGCCGCTCGCCTAGACGGCCTGGGCGGCCGGGTGCTGATCGTCGACGACAACGAACGCCAAGCCGCCCGCGTCGCCGCCGAGCTGGGCGTCGAGCACCGCCCGGTGATCGAGAGCGATCCGGAAAAGGCCAAGATCAGCGCCGGCGGTCCGGTCGACCTGGTCATCGTCAACGCCGCGGCCAAGAATTTCGACGGCCTGCGCTTCACCGCTTCGCTGCGGTCGGAAGAGCGCTCGCGCCAGCTGCCCGTGCTGGCCATGGTCGATCCCGACGATCGCGGCCGCATGGTCAAGGCGCTGGAAATCGGCGTCAACGACATCCTGCCGCGTCCGGTAGACCCGCAAGAGCTGTCGGCCCGCGTCAAGACGCAGATCCAGCGCAAGCGCTATACTGACTATCTGCGCAACAACCTCGATCACAGCCTGGAACTGGCCGTCACCGACCAGCTGACGGGCCTGCACAACCGTCGCTACATGACCGGCCAGCTGGACTCGCTGGTCAAGCGCGCGGCGATGGGCGGCGAGCCGGTCTCGGCCCTGCTGATCGACATCGACTTCTTCAAGAAGATCAACGACACCTTCGGCCACGACATCGGCGACGAGGTGCTGCGCGAGTTCGCCCTGCGCCTGGCCTCGAACGTCCGCGCCATCGAGCTGCCGTGCCGCTTCGGCGGCGTAGAGTTCGTGGTGGTGATGCCCGACACCCAGCTGGCCGACGCCCTGCGCATCGCCGAGCGGATCCGCAACCACGTCGCCGGCTCGCCCTTCAAGGTGGGGCCGACCAAGGAGCAGCTGACGGTGACCATCTCGGTCGGCGTCTCGGCCACGGTCGGCGCGGACGACACCCCCGAAGCCCTGCTCAAGCGCGCCGACCAGGGCGTCTACCAGGCCAAGGCTTCGGGCCGGAACGCGGTGGTCGGCAAGGCCGCGTAAGCGGTTTGCTTCGCATTTATGGATTGGCGGGCGCGCTGCGTCCGTCGCATGCTGCCCTGAAGAAACCGGTGTCATAAGCCGTTCTCGGGGAGCGTCACGTCCATGTCCGCCAATCGCCGCGCCGTGCTGGCGCTGACCGGTCTCTCTGCGCTGATCGCCACGACCCCGGCGGGTGCTGCTCTAACCCAGCGCGCACCGACCAAGCCCACACTGCGGATAGACCCGCGCGAACTCGGCGCGGTTGGCGACGGCGTCGCCAAGGACACCCACGCGATCCAGCTGGCTCTCGACCGCTGCGCCGTGTTCGGCGGCGGGGAGGTGGTGCTCTCGGCCGGGACCTTCCTGACCGGCGCGATCCGCATCGGCGCCGACACCACCTTGCGCATCGAGGAGGGCGCGACCCTGCAGGGCTCGCCCGACCTCGCCGATTATCCGGTCGTGCAGGTGCGCTGGGAGGGCCGCTGGGCGCCTGGCTATATTGGCCTGATCTGGGGACAGGGCGCCCGCAACATCGCGCTGACGGGCAAGGGCGCCATCGTCGCTTCCGACGAGATCAAGGGGCGCGTCCAGAAGGAGACCGGCCTGCGCCATCCGGCGCTGCTGGAGTTCGTCGACGTTCAGGGCCTGACGGTCACCGATCTGAAGACCCAGCAGAACGACATGTGGTCGATCCACCCGGTCTATTGCGACGACGTCCTGTTCCGGAACGTAGTCGTCAACGGCCGGGCCGACGGCGTCGATGTCGATTCCTGCCGCCGGGTGACTATCGAGCACTGCGACTTCGACACGGTCGACGACTGCATCTCGCTGAAGTCGGGCCGGGGCATGGAGGGCGCCCTGATCGCCCGCCCGACCGAGGACGTCGTCATCACCGACTGCACCTTCAGGGACCATCGTTGGGCCTGCATCGGCATCGGCAGCGAGACCTCGGCCGGCATCCGCCGCGTACGGGTCGAGCGCTGCAAGATGCTGTCGGCCTACACCTTCGCCGTCTACATCAAGAGCCGGCCGGGGCGCGGCGCGTTCATCGAAGACATCGTCATGCGCGACCTGGAGGTCTCGGGCGCCCGCAACGGCTTCCTGCGCCTGAACTTCCTGGACAGCGGCAAGCAGGACCAGTTCCCGGTCGCGGGCTTGGCCGGCATCCCCACGGTGCGCAACTTCACCTTCGAGCGGATCAAGGTCACCGACGTCCCGGTCCTGGTCGAGGCGGTCAACATCCATCCCGACAAGCCGCTGGACGGCCTGGTGCTGAAGGACATCACCGGCACGGCCGGCAAGGGCATTACCCTCGCCAACATCAAGAACGTCACGCTGAAGGGCGTCGACGTCGCCATCGCGGAGGGGCCGAAGCTGTCGATCAACAACGTCACCGGCAAGGGTTTGGAGGGTGCGGCGTCGCTGGCCCCGACCGTGCGTCCCGCCGGCGTGGCGGCCGCCGAGCCCCCGTATCGGCTGGGCATGACCAGCGGCAAGCCGAACTGATGCCGGCCAAGCGGGCGCCGCCACCGGGGCAGGTGATCAAGCGCGCGGCATAGTTAACCGAAATTAGGGCGCTCTCTTACGACCTCGCATACGGTTGTCGCACATCCTCGCCTACACATCTCGTAAGGGGCGAGGGTGAGATGAGAGCAAGAGTGCGTGCGCGTAAGCATCCGTTTCCGGGCGGATGGCTGGTTCTGGGTCTGCTGACCTGCGTGGCGTTGTTCGTCCTGGGCGCCCAGGCCGGCGAACATCTTTCAGGCGGATTGTCTACGGCCGCGACCTTCGCGGCGTTCGCCGCCATCTGCATCGGACCGGTGCTGCTGGCCGTGACCGTGCTGTGGGGCGGCTTCGCCTTTTTCCGCTGGTTCCTGATCGGTCGCTAGAAACAAAAACGCCCGGCTATCGCTAGCCGGGCGTCTTGATGTCGTAGCGCGTAAAGCGATCTTACTTGATCTTGCCTTCGCGGAATTCGACGTGCTTGCGGATGACCGGGTCGTACTTCTTCAGCACCATCTTTTCGGTCTTGGTGCGGGCGTTCTTCTTGGTGACGTAGAAGAAGCCGGTGTCCGCCGTCGAGTTCAGGCGGATCTTGATGGAAGCCGGTTTGGCCATGGTCGAATCCCTGCGATGGTCGCGCAGGTTCCCGCGCGTTGGAAATAAGAGGCGCGGAACATACTCATCGGTGACTCAAAGTCAATTGCCGGAGTCACATCCCATTGGGGCATCGCTTGTAAGGAAAGTCCGCCGATCGCGCCTGACCGCCGATGGAACCCTCGATGCGGGCCACCAGGGTGTCCTGGTCAACCAGCCTGTAGAGGATCCGCTGGGGAAAGTCGTGCTGCGGGTTCTCGAAGGTCACCGTGTTCTCGACGATCTCCTTCAGCGGAAACGCCGCCTCGGCCTGGCCGGAGGGAATCGCCACGTACTGCAGCTTGCCGTCGGCGGCGGGCAGGATTCGCATGAACTCGTATTCGCGCAGCTTGCCGTCGCGAACGCTGCGGCTCATGCCGATCATCGCGCCGCCGGCGGGCGCCAGCCACTGTTCCTCGATCTTCGTGCCGTTGGGACGGGTCAGGGTCCAGCAGCCGGCAATGAAGTTCAGCTTGTCGATCTCGGCCGGTGATGCGGCCAGGGCCATGGCGATCAGTGTGGCGAGCATGTGCCTCCCCCCGGAAGCCCACCTAGAGGTGGGTCAGATGCCGTTTGCCGTTCAGGAAGCGCATGAACGGCGCCGGGCGTCCAGTGTCGGCGAGTCGCTGGCCGATCTCGTGGACCACGAAGCGGGTGATGTTGGGCAGGTCCAAGGCCATGGCTTCCTGGAAGTCGACCCAGGCGATCTCGTCCAGCTCGCCGCAATCGGGGCGGCGATCCAGGCTCAGCAGCGCCTCGGCCGGGGCCATGAAGAAGCGGGCGTCGAAGCGGCGCGGGCGATAGGGCGGGGTGATGGCCCGGGCCACGAAGCTGAGCGGCGCCAGGTCGGGCAGGGCGCCCTGGGCCAGGAACGGCCGCCAAGGCCCTGCGCCGGGGCGTACAGGGGCTTCCTTGGCCAGCAGCAGGCCCGTCTCCTCGAAGGTCTCGCGCACGGCCGCCAGGGCCAGGGCGCGGGCCAAACGGGCGGGGGTGCGGTGGCGAGGCTCCAGCTGCAGCCGGGCGGCGACATCGGGCGCGAGTTCGGTAGCGCTGGGGGCGTCGTAGTCGGTCCGATCGACCCGGCCGCCGGGGAACACCCACTTGTCGGGCATGAAGGCCACGCCGCCGTTGCGCCGGCCCATCAAGAGGCGCGGCTGCGGGCCGTCGGTGCGCACGATGATGACGGTGGCGGCATGCTTGGGCGTCAGCGCCGCGCCCGTCTCGCGCACGGCGCCGTCGTGGATCGTGTCGAATTTCGCGTCGATCGGCGGCAGGCTCATGTCTTCAGGTTAGACCGATTGCGCAGCCTGGAAAGACCGACGTAACGTCAGGCGTCTTTTCGAGGGGCTTACAGAATGTTCGGACGGGTTTCGACGCTGGCGCTGGTCGCCGGCCTGGCTTTCGGCGCGCCTGCGATGGCCGCGCCCTCCACCGCCAAGATCGAGGCGGCGGCCAAGGCGGTCCAGCCCAAGGTCATCGCTTGGCGGCGCGACATCCACGAGCATCCTGAACTGGGCAACCAGGAGGTCCGCACCTCGGCCCTGATCGCCAAGGAGCTGAAGGCCCTGGGCTTCGAGGTACGGGAGAATGTCGGCAAGACCGGCGTCGTGGGCATCCTCAAGGGCGGCAAGCCCGGCAAGGTCGTGGCCCTGCGCGCCGACATGGACGCTCTGCCGGTCGAGGAGAAGACGGGCCTGCCGTTCGCCTCCAAGGCCACTGCGACCTGGGAAGGCAAGACGGTGCCGGTGATGCACGCCTGCGGCCACGACACCCACGTGGCCATGCTGCTGGGCACGGCGACCGTGCTGGCTGGCATGAAGGCCGACATCAAGGGCACGGTGGTCCTGATCTTCCAGCCCGCCGAGGAAGGTCCGCAGGCTGGCGAAGAGGGCGGCGCCAAGCTGATGATCCGCGACGGCGCGCTGGACAAGCCCAAGGTCGACGCGATCTTCGGTGTCCACATCGGCCCGGCTGACGCCCACCTTCTGAACTACCGCCCCGAGGGCTTCTACGCCTCGTCCGACCGGCTGACGATCACGGTCAAGGGCAAGCAGACCCACGGGGCGCGGCCCTGGGCCGGGATCGACATGGCCAGCATCGCCGCCGACATCATCCAGGCCACCAACCAGATCGCCGCCCGTCAGGTCGATGTCGGCGCCTCGCCCTCGGTGGTGACGATCGCCGTCATCAATATGGGCATGCGCCAGAACATCATCCCCGAGGACCTGAAGATGGAGGGGACCATGCGGACCTTCTCCACCGCCCGTCACGACGACCTGGTCGCCAAGATGCAGAAGGCCGTCGCCGCCATCGGCGACCGCTACGGCGCCAAGGCCGAGGCGGTGTTCAGCCAGCCCTATCCGGTGACCTACAACGATCCGAAGCTGTCGGCCTGGGTCAAGGCCAGCCTGGAGAAGGCCTCGCCCGGCAAGGTCGACGACAAGGCTGCGCTGGTGACCGGGGCCGAGGATTTCTCGATGTACGCGGAGAAGGTCCCGGCGGTGTTCGTCCAGCTGGGCGGCCGCAAGGCCGACGTGCCGGCCGCGACCGCGCCGGCCAATCACTCGCCTTACTTCGACGTGGACGAGGCGGTGTTCGAGACCGGCGTGAAGGCCGAGGTCTTCATGGCGCTGGATTATCTGGAGCGGAAGTAGGGGGCTGCGGCTGGCCCCCTCCACGGCCGTCCGGCGGTCCCCCTCCCCCAAGAGGGGGAGGAGAGGACTCACCCTGCGAGGGCGGCGCTTCGTTATCCGCCCTGTTTGGGGGCGGACAGACCTGCGCAGCAGGTCAGGTGGGGGCCAGTGCTGAGTCAGCCGCCCGCGCCTCAAACCACGGCGTGATCCGCCGCAGCGCCTCCTCGACCTCCGGGGTCGACACCGCGAAGCTGAAGCGGATGAAGTGCTTGCCCTCGACGGGATCGAAGTCGACGCCCGGGGCGGTGGCGACGCCGGTGTCTTTCAGCAACTGCTGGCAGAAGCTGAGCGAGTCCTCCGTCAGGTGGCCGATGTCGGCCCAGATGTAGAAGGCCCCGTCCGGCGGCGCGATCTTGCGCAGACCCAGCGCCGGCAGGGCGTCCAGCATCAGCTGACGATTGGCGCGGTAGACGTCGATGTGGGCTTCCAGCTCGTCGATGCAGTCCATGGCCGCCAGGCCGGCGTGCTGGCTCAGCGATGGGGCGGTCAGGAACAGGTTGCCGACATAGGCCCGGGCGCGCTCCAGGTCCTCGCCCTTGGGCGTCAGTAGCCAGCCCAGCCGCCAGCCGGCCATGCTGAAGTACTTGCTGAAGCTGTTGACGATCAGGGCGTCAGGCGCGAACTCCAGCATCGAAGGCGTGCGGCCCGTGTAGCTGAGGCCGTGATAGATCTCGTCGCTGATGATGCGGATGCCACGCTCGGCGCAGACTTTGGCGATGGCCTCCAGCTCCTCGGGCGCGATGATCGTGCCGGTCGGATTGGCCGGGCTGGCGACGATGACGCCGGCCGGAGCGGGGTCGAGGTCCGCCAGATGCTTGGCGGTCAGCTGGAAGCGATCTTCCGGCCCGCAGGCGATCTCGACCGGCTCCAGGTGCAGGGCCTTGAGGCTGTTGCGGTAGGCGACATAGCCAGGGCGGGCCAGGGCGATGCGGTCGCCGGGCGTGAACACGCTGGAGAGCGCCAGAACCAGCGCCGGCGAGGCGCCGCAGGTCAGGACGATCCGCTCGGGTTCGACCGTGACGCCGTAAAGGGTCTGGTAGCGCTCGGCGATCCGGGCGCACAGGGCAGGGCTCTCCCAATAGCCCATGGCCTCGGCGTCGAGGATTTCGTGGGCCTTGGCCAGCGCCTTGCTGGGCGCGCCGGTCGAGGGCTGGCCGAACTCCATGTGGATGATCGACGCGCCCTCCTGCTTCAGCTCGTGGGCCAGACGGCTGATGGCGATGGCGTGGAAGGGTTCGATCTCGGCGCGCATGGCTTTGCTTAGCGGGGTTTGACGCGGCGCGCATCCCGCTTGAGAAGGGGGTCATGCGCCTGCTGACTCTCGCCGTCCTCCTGGGTCTGGCCACCCCCGCCTTCGCCCAGACGGCGCTGCCGCTGAACATCGGCGGCCGTGTCGCGCCGGCGCCGGACGGGGCTTACGACTTCGGCTGGCCGGGGGTCTATTTCGAGGGGCGCTTCACCGGGCCGTCGGTCGAGGTCGTGGTCAATACCGGCGAGGAGCATCTGGCCGTCAGCATCGACGGCGCGCGCAAGGCCGAGCTGACCAAGGCCGGCGAACTGCATCTGCTGCTCGATCGCCTGGGTCCCGGCGAGCACGTCGTGCGCCTGGACAAGCTGACGGAAAGCCAGACGGGCTCGGCGCGGTTCGAGGGCTTCTTCGTCGGACCGCAAGAGGCGGCGTTGCCGGCGCCGAACCGTCCGCGCCGCATCGAGTTCATCGGCGACTCTCACACCGTCGGCTATGGCGTCCGCTCGGCCAGCCGCGACTGCACCGAGCAACAGGTCCACGACCTGACCGACACCAGCCTGGCGTTCGGCCCGATCCTGGCGAGGCGCCTGGACGCCGACTACCGGATCGAGGCCTTCTCTGGCCGGGGCGTGGTGCGCAACTACAATGGCTTGGCGCCCGGCGAGCCGCTGCCGGTGCTGTTTTCGCGCGTGATCCCTGGACAGGCCGAGCCGCGCGTAGCGGCGGATGATGCGTGGACGCCTGACATCGTGGTGATTGGCCTTGGCACCAACGACTTCTCAACGCCCCTGCATCCCGGCGAGGCCTGGGCCGACGAGGCGGCGCTGCGGAAAGACTACCGCGAGACCTATGTGGCCTTCGTGCAAGGCCTGAAGGCCAGCCGGCCGGGCGCGCGGGTTTTCCTGATCGCCGGCGACACCTTCGCCGACGACGTTGCCGAGGTCGCGAGCCGCACGGACGCCAAGGCGGTGCGGATCAGCGACATGGATCGCGGCGCGTGCCACTGGCACCCGTCGGTGGCGGATCAGAAGATGATGGCCGATCGGCTCGAGGCGGCGATCGCGGCGCCGTAGGCGGGGCCGAAACCTCGTCCTTCGACAAGCTCAGGATGAG
>JAEXJH010000085.1 GCA_023445955.1 Pseudomonadota bacterium | reverse complement strand
GTCGCCGTTCTCGTCGGCCCACTCGTCCCAGATCCGCACCTGGTTGTCCTTCAGGTAGCCGATGTTGGTGTCGCCCTTCAGGAACCACAGCAGCTCGATGAAGATCGAACGCAGGTGCAGCTTCTTGGTCGTCAGGACCGGGAAACCCTTGGCGAGGTCGAAGCGGATCTGCCGGCCGAAGACGCCGAGCGTGCCGGTGCCGGTGCGGTCGCCGCGCTGGACGCCGTTCGCCAGGATGTCGGCGAGGAGGGCCAGATACTGCCGCTCGGGATGATCGGCGGCGCTGTCAGCTTGGATCGGCAGGATGGCGTTCATGACGCTGGAGAATACCCGCCGAATCGGGACGCCCGCCAGTGCGAGACCGGCGGACGTCCACAGTCGATGGTCATTTCTCCCCGGTATTCCGGGAGCTTGGCCTTACTTCGACGGCTCCAGCGCCGTGTTCAGCACCCAGCCGACATTGTCGTTCTCGTCGGCGACTTCCCACCACAGGTCCTGCTTCTTGCCCGTCGGATAGACGATGGCGCCGGCGGGGAGGGCGCGGATCAGCTTGCCGGCGGCCACGGGGGTGGCGCGCAGGTTGGTCGGGCGCGTGGCCACGAAGGTCTTGGACGGCGCGGCCGCCGCGGCCGGGCCGGCTTCGGACAGCAGGCCCAGGTCGCCGATCATCTTCGAATAGGCGTTGATGAACGACAGGGTGACGATGCGGCCGATGTCGGTGTCTTCGTAGCCGCCGCCGACGGCGCCGGCGAAGCCCAGGCCGCCGCCCGCGCCCCAGCCGATGTCGTTCTTCACGGCATAGCCTTCCGACACCGACATGGTCTCGGTGGTGCGGACGTTGGTCAGCGACAGCTGGGTGTTGGCTTCCAGCTTCTTGGTCTTGATGCCGCCGACCAGACCGCCGACGCGACCGCCGATCAGGCCGCCGATGGCGCCGGCCACCGCGCCGCCGCCGACATTGCTGTTGCTGCCCGCGACCTCGGCCACGAGCACGTAGTCGGCGGCCTTGACCTGGCCCTGGCCGACGTTGGAGCCGCGCTGCAGGCCGAGCCCGCCGCCGATCTCACGTTCCTTCTGGGCCGCGCCCAGGCCCGCGCCGCGATCGACGAGGTTGAAGCAGCCCGAGCGCTGGACGATGGCGCGCAGCACCTTCTGCGGCGAGGCCAGGTTGTACTGGGTCCAGCCGCTGGAATCGTCGCCGTCGACGATCGACAGCGTGCCCAGCTTGCGATTGCAGTGCGGCACCTCCGAGGAGGCCTGGGCCTGCATCGTCTGGCCCTTGCTGGCCTTGGCTTGTGCGAAGGCCGCCGTGGGCGCCAAGGCCGGTGCGAGGGTGGTCAGCGCCAGACCAACGGCCAGCGCGCTACGGACAGCTTTCATACGTGGTGTTCCCCGGTAGTCCCCGACTTGAGCCTTCACCCTACAGGCGAGGGGCGGTCGCGCCAAGATTGAGGCGCGGTTAACCGGCGAAACCGCCTTCGTCGAGGAATTCCTGCTCGGCCTCGGTGGTTTTGCGACCAAGACCGGCGTTGCGGTGTGGGAAGCGACCAAAGCGGGCGATGATGTCGCGGTGGATGAGGGCGAACTTCATCGATTCCTCGTCGCCCGTGTCGGCTTGCAGGGCGGCGAACAGCTGGACGCTGAGCTCCTGGTCGACCAGCGATTCCGAGTGCTCGAACGGCAGGTAGAAGAACGGCCGCAGGTCCGCGTCGATGGCCGCGTCGGTGTCGTGGCCGGCGGCGATGGCCTCGTGGGCGAACATCCGCGCCAGCGGGTCGGTGGCGAAGGCGTGCGGGGTGTTGCGGTACATATTGCGCGGGAACTGATCCAGCAGGATCAGCATGGCCAGCGCGCCCACCGGCGTCTCGACCCACTTGTCATAGCGACGCATCGAGGCGCGATAGTGGGTCTGCTCAAACTTCAGGGCGATGGCGCTGTCGAAGGCCGGGTCCTTCTTGAACCACTTCTTGGGTCCGGCCCCGCGCCAGAACGCGACGATGTCATTGTAGTGCGCGGTCATCGAAGGCCCTCACGCGTTATCTCTGTTCAAGCCCGGTTCATCCGGCGAGTCCGACACTGCTATCAAGGGACAAGCCCGGGCCGCGCTTCAAGGCCCTTCGGAGCAAGAAATGAAACGTCTGATCACGACCGCCCTGGCGCTTTCGCTGCTGGGCGGCGCGGCGGCAGAAGCCGGAGCCGCCGCTGGCGTGGTGGCTCAGCAGCAGCAGTTCGCCCAGCGCGACCGCGGCGACGGCGGCCCCAGAGGTGATCGCGGGGGAGACCGCGGCGGCGATCGTGGTGATCGCGGCCAGGGCGGTGGCCAAAGCGGCGGCGGTTGGCAAGGCGGCGGCGACCGCGGCAATGGCGGCGGCTGGAACCGTGGTGGCGGCGAGCGTCCGCAGCCTCAGCCCCAACCTCAGGCTCAGCCGCAACCCCAGCCGCAGCAGAACAACGGCGGCGGTTGGGACCGAGGCGACCGTGGCGATCGCGGCCAAGGCGGCTGGAATCGTGGCGACCGCCCGCAGACCCAACCTCAACCGCAGCCCCAGCCTCAACCCCAACCCCAGGCCCAACCGCCGCAGAACAATGGCGGCTCGGGCTGGAACCGGGGCGGCAACGACAACCGAGGCGGTTGGAACCGTGGCGACGACAACCGCGGCGGCCGTCCCGATCGCAACGACAATCGCGGCAACGACAACCGTCCTGGCGGCTGGGACCGCAACGACAACCGCGGCCCGGGCAACTGGGATCGCAACGACAACAATCGTTGGGACAACAACCGCGGCGGCTGGGACCGGAACGACCGTCGTCCGGGCCAGGGCGGCCAGTATCGCGATCGTGACCGCGGCCGTCAGCAGTACGACCGCAGCTACTATCGCCCGAGCTACCGCTCGGCCCAGCGCTACCGGGCGCCGGCCTATCGCTATCCGCGCGGCTGGTACGCCCGCAGCTGGTCGTTCGGCGATTACCTGCCGGGCGGCTGGTACGGCAGCTCGTACTATCTGAACTGGGGCTCGTATGGCCTGCCGCTGCCGCCGATCGGCTGCGAGTGGGTCCGGGTCGGCTCGGACGCCATCCTGGTCGATGTCTGGAGCGGCCAGGTCCTGAGCGTCTATTACGACCTCTTCTGGTAATCTGAAGGCGGGCGGGTCTCTGGCGAGGCCCGTCCGTTTTTTCTGCGCCATCGGTGTCGGGGCAGGGCAAGCTGGGCCGTCTTCAACTCGAAGGCGGCCGTTTCGCCTTGAGGAGAGACCCGATGAAAGCTTCCCCGATGGTGTGGACCGGCCGCGTGCTCAGCGGCCTGTTCGTTCTCTTCATGCTCGGCGCCTCCATCGCGCCCAAGCTGCTGGGCATGCCCGTGGCGGCCCAGACCCTGACCGCCCTGGGCTGGAAGGCCGACTACGTGCTGATGATCGGCCTGATGGAGCTGGCCTTCGTCGTGCTCTACGTCATCCCACGCACGTCGATGCTGGGCGCGATCCTGATGACCGGCCTGCTGGGCGGGGCCATGGCGACGCAGGTGCGTATCGAGAACCCGCTGTTCAGCCACGAGCTCTTCTCGCTCTATCTGGGCCTGTTCATGTGGGGCGGCCTGTGGCTGCGTGACCCGGCGCTGCGGGCGCTGTTCCCCGTCCGCAGGGCTTAGACGTTGGTGGTGGAGAGGGCGGCGCGCTCGTCGTCCTTGGTCGCCACCACGCCCTTCTTCTCGACATGGCGGATGAAGCCGCTGGCCCAGGCGTCGAAGGCCTTGATGCTCTCCTTCGCGGCCATCATGTGCTCGACCTGGTCATCGGCGTAGGGCTCGCCCTCGCCGAAGACGCCGGCGACCCACAGGTCATCGGGGACCTCGATCCCGCTGTAGCGGCACTGCCAGACCAGGCCCTGATAGGCCATGCGCTCGTCCTGGTAGGGCTCTTCCTTGGGGTCGAACCACGCCTTCTGCTTCACCAGCTTGGGTCGGCCGTCGTCGCCGAGCTCGTTGGCTCCGCCGTCGCAATAGGTGAAGAACGCCGCCGTTCGGCCTTCCAGGTGATTGCGGGTCAGCTGCTTCCACTCGGGCGAGCGTTCCAGGGCCTGGGCCTTCAGCGTGTCCTTCTTGTCGATCAGGTCGGGGCGGGGATTGCCGCCGGCCGCGCAGACGAGGCGGTCGAACATCAGCTTGAAGTTGGTCGTCGGCCCGTACCAGTTCGTGGGGCCGATAAAGGCCCAGGCGTCGGCGCGGGCGAGGCGGCCGTAGAGGTCCAGATCCCACATCAGGTCCGGCTGGTTGTCCGAGCGCGGGCCGTAGCAGTTGCAGGGGTAGACGCAGAGCGCCATCGACGAGCTGACGCAGGCGTTGCAGGCCTGGATCTTGGGCTTGCCGTGCTGGTTGCCCAGGTCCTCGGTGTCGACTTGCCAGCCCGGCGGCATGCGCGCGGCGGCGCGCAGCATCAGGGCGCGAGCCTTGGAATCCAGGCCCGGACAGCTGTTGTGGCGGCGCTGTGAGCCTGCGACCAGCAGAACCCGCAGCGGGCGCTGTTCGGTCGGATGGACGGCGGCGGTGGGCGGCTCGTGACCGTCCTTTTCGGGTGTCGGCATGGCGTACGAACGCGCGAGCGCCTAAAACGTGGCCGCGAGGGCTTTGGCATTTCGGCGTTCTTTCGGCTTCACCTTGACGAAACGGCAAAAAAACGCTCAAACGCCCGGCCTTTGTCGCTTCGCCGTTGCGCGTAGTGGCTGAATTGACCAGTCCTTGGAGATAAAACATGCGCGTCTATTATGATCGCGACGCCGACCTCGCCCGCATCTTGGACAAGAAGATCGCGATCGTAGGCTATGGTTCGCAAGGTCATGCCCACGCGCTTAACCTTCGGGACTCGGGCATCAAGAACGTAGCCGTGGCGCTGCGCGCCGGCTCGCCGACCGCCAAGAAGGCCGAAGGCGAAGGCCTGAAGGTCATGACCGTCGCCGAGGCCGCCGCCTGGGCCGACCTGATCATGATCCTGGCTCCGGACGAGCATCAGGCCGCGATCTACAAGAACGACATCGCCCCCAACATCCGTGACGGCGCAGCCCTGCTGTTCGCACACGGCCTGAACGTCCACTTCGGCCTGATCGAGCCCAAGGACACCATCGACGTCCTGATGGTCGCGCCGAAGGGCCCGGGGCATACCGTGCGCGGCGAGTACCAGAAGGGCGGCGGCGTGCCCTGCCTGATCGCGGTGCACCACAACGCCACGGGCAACGCCCACGACCTCGGCCTGGCCTACGCTTCGGCCATCGGCGGCGGCCGTTCGGGCATCATCGAGACCAACTTCCGCGAAGAGTGCGAGACCGACCTGTTCTGCGAGCAGGCCGTCCTGTGCGGCGGCACGGTCGAGCTGGTCCGCGCCGGCTTCGAAGTGCTGGTGGAAGCCGGCTACGCGCCGGAAATGGCCTATTTCGAGTGCCTGCACGAGCTGAAGCTGATCGTCGACCTCATGTACGAGGGCGGCATCGCCAACATGAACTACTCGATCTCGAACACGGCCGAGTACGGCGAGTACGTGACGGGTCCGCGCATCATCACGCCTGAAACTAAGGCCGAGATGAAGCGCGTGCTGGAAGACATCCAGTCGGGCAAGTTCGTGCGTGACTTCATGCTCGAGAATTCCGTGGGCCAGCCCTCGTTCAAGGCCACGCGTCGCCGTGCGGCCGAGCACCAGATCGAGGAAGTGGGCGGCCGCCTGCGCGACATGATGCCCTGGATCGCCAAGAACAAGCTGGTCGACCAGGCCAAGAACTAATCTACCGACTACCCCGTAAAATCCCACGAAGCCCTCGGCCCTCCCAGGCCGGGGGCTTTTCGTTTGCGGCTTGCGCGGCGTCGGCGTGCGTGCATACTGAACCACATGGTTCAGCAATCAGCGGCCCGCCTCGATGTCTCCTTCGCCGCGCTGTCGGACGCCACCCGCCGTGGCGTCCTGGAGCGGCTGGGGCGTCGGGAGGCCTCGATCACCGACTTGGCCGAAGCCTTCCACATGACCCTCACGGGCATGAAGAAGCACGTCAGCGTGCTGGAAGAGGCGGGGCTGGTGGTCACCGAGAAGGTTGGGCGCGTTCGGACCTGCCGGCTCAGCCCGTTGCAGCTGGAGGAGGAGGCGGCGTGGCTCGAACGCTACCGTCGCCGCTGGGACCTGCGCTTCGACGCGCTGGACGAGATCGTCGAGGAACTCAAACAGAGGGAAGACCAGAATGCCCGCGAAGAATGAGACGAAGGTGGAGCGCAAGTCGGACCTGGAGCTGGTGGTCACCCGCCTGTTCGATGGCCCCACGCACATCGTGTTCGAAGCCTGGAGCAAGCCCGAGCTCTTCCAGCGCTGGTGGGTGCCCAAGTCGATCGGCGTGCCGCTGCGGGCTTGCGAGATGGATGTCCGCACCGGCGGCGGCTACCGCCTGGAGTTCGGCCACGACGCCGCCAACGCCATGGCCTTCTTCGGCAAGTACACCGAGGTGATCCCGCCCTCGAAGATCGTCTGGACCAACGAGGAGAGCGGCGAGATCACGGTGACGACGGTCACCTTCCAGGATCAGGGCGGCAAGACCCTGCTGACCTTCAGCGAGCTCTATCCGACCAAGGAAGCCTGCGACGAAGCGATCACCGGCTCGGCCGCCGGCCTGCCCGAGCAGTTCGCGCAGCTGGACGATCTGCTGCCTGAACTGGCCGCCTGAAGCGTGCGAAGCTCCCGGCGTACGCCGGGGGCTTCGTTTCCGGCTTGCGCGCTCGCTGGGCGCGGGGAAAAGTCCGCGCCGGTCCCGTTGGGGCCAATCCTGTTTTGGGATGAGGGAGACGACCCATGAAACGCCTGCTCGCCGCCATGATCGCCGGGGCCGCCCTGAGCGCCGCCGCCGCGCCCGCCTTCGCCGCCGAGGTCGCCTACAAGCTGGACCCGGCCCACACCGAGACCTCGTTCTCGATCGACCGCTTCGGCTTCACCTCGATCCTGGGCATCTTCGCCAAGGCGGACGGCACGATCTGGCTGGACGAGGCCGCGCCTGAGAAGTCGCGCGTCGAGGCCACCGTCGAGGTGGGCAGCCTGCAGGCGGGCAATCCGGCGCGCGAGGAGCACGTCACCGGCGAGCGCTGGCTGAACGCCGCCAAGAACCCGACCATGACCTTCAAGTCGACCAAGGTGGTCAAGACCGGCGCCGATACGGCCAAGGTCACCGGCGACATGACGATCATGGGCGTGACCCAGCCGGTCACCCTCGACGTCAAGCTCAACAAGATCGGCACGGGTCCGATGGGTCCCAAGAAGATGGCCGGCTTCACCATCACCGGCGCGATCAGCCGCAAGGCCTTCGGCAGCGCCGGCGGCGCGGGCGCGATCGGCGACGACGTCAAGATCCGCATCGAGACCTTGGCGGTCGCGCAGTAGGCTCTGGAGACGGCGCTTCTGGCGCCGCCTAACCC
>JAEXJH010000084.1 GCA_023445955.1 Pseudomonadota bacterium | reverse complement strand
GCCTGGGTCAGGGCGGCGTCGAAGATCGGCGCGGCGTCGACGGCGATGGTCGGATCCTCGACGGCCAGACGCGCCTCCAGGGCCACGACCCGCGGACCGGTCGAGCCTTCCTTCAGGTCCGGACCGGCGGCCAGCGGCTGCCACCCGCCCTTGGCGGCGATGTCGCGATAGGTGACCAGGCCCTTCTGCAGGGTCTGGTAGCCGGTATAGGGCGGCGGCAGCGTACCCAGCCACTCGGCCAGGCGGTCCTGCTGGACGGCGGCGTAGAACTCCGGCGACGGGTCATAGGCCGCGGGACGCAGGCCCCACTCGTTCATGAAGGCGCTGGTCGGCAGGCGGCCCGAGCGCACGGCCTTGGCGTAGGCCAGGGTCAGGCTGATCAACTGGGTCTGGCCCACCACGCGGGCCATGGCGTCACGCGAATTCAGCTGGGCCAGCGCCTGGTCGGGCGCGAAGGCTCCCGGCTCGAAGCCGTGCAGATAGGAATCGCTCAGCACCTGCCGCAGCAGGTCGATCTGGTCCGGGCGCAGCTGGACGTTGGCGTAGTCCGGCTGGATCGGCGACGGGCGCGGGGCGTAGACCAGCGGCGCGGCCTGCTGAGGCGCGGCCTGGACCGGACGGCCGCCGGCCAGGGCTGGGCGCTGCGACTGGGCCTGCGCGGCCTCCAGGGACAGCAAGCTCATCGCCGCCGCCAGGACGCCGCAGGTTTTCGAAACTCGCATCACCGTCGAACAGCCCGCCCGCATACGCGCGGCAAAGCCGCGTTAAGGTTTCCAGATGGCCGGGGCCGGCCCTCCGCGTCAACGAAAGTAGCGTGAAAGGCGAGCCTTCCAGGCCTGTCTCGACAACGTTTTCCGACAACAGGAACCCGCAAGCCACACCGTCGGTTTCACTCAAAACGGGGACCGCCACAAAACCAGGCGACAAAGGCGATGGGTAAAGCTTTGCACCAGAAGACTCTCGACCTCTATCCGATCGGCAACTGCGCCGTCAGCGCGCTGATCGACACCGACGGCCGCTTCGTGTGGGGCTGCGCGCCGCGCGTGGATTCCGATCCGGTGTTCAGCGCGCTGCTCGACAACGCTGACATCGAGGGCGACGCGGCCAAGGGTGTCTGGGACGTCCTGGTCGACCGCCGGGCCGAGACCCGCCAGGGCTATCTGCGCAACACCCCGATCCTGCGCACCGAGATCGCCGACGAGGACGGCGCGCGGTTCGAGATCCTGGACTTCGCGCCGCGCTACCTGCAGTTCGGCCGCACCTTCCGCCCGACAGCCTTCATTCGCCTGATCCGGCCGATCGTCGGCGTGGCCCGCATCACCGTGCGCCTCAAGCCGACCGCCGACTGGGGCGCCAAGGTCGCCGACCACACCTCGGGCTCGAACCACATCCGCTACCTGTGTTCGGACATGACGCTGCGGCTGACCACCGACATGCCGGTCTCGCACATCCTGGAAGAGCGCACGTTCCGCCTCGAACGGCCGATCGCCATGTTCCTGGGCGCGGACGAAGGCTTCGACGCCAATATCGGCGCGACGTGCGAGCGGATGCTGCGCGAGACCGACCATTACTGGAAGCAGTGGGTGCGCGGCCTGGCCGTGCCGCTGGAATGGCAGACGGCGGTGATCCGCGCCGCCATCACCCTGAAGCTTTGCATGCACGAGGAGACGGGCGCCATCGTCGCGGCCCTGACCACCTCGATCCCCGAGCACGCCAACAGCGGCCGCAACTGGGACTACCGCTACTGCTGGCTGCGCGACGCCTACTACGTGGTCCAGGCCCTCAACCGCCTGGGTGCGGTCGATATCCTGGAGAACTATCTCGGCTACCTGCGCAATATCGTCGACCGGGCCGGCGGCGGTCACATCCAGCCGCTGTTCGGCGTCGGGTTCGAGGAGGTACTGACCGAGCGGTTCGCCCCCGACCTGCCCGGCTATCGCGGCATGGGACCGGTGCGCGTGGGCAACCAAGCCTTCGAGCACATCCAGAACGATGTCTACGGCCAGATCATCCTGTCGACCGTCCAGGCCTTCTTCGACGAGCGCCTGCTGCGCCCGGCCACGGTCGAGGACTTCGAGGCCCTGGAGCCGGTGGGCGAGCGCGCCTTCCAGCTGCACGACCAGCCCGACGCCAGCCTGTGGGAGTTCCGCGGCCGGGCCAATGTCCACACCTACTCCTCGGCCATGTGCTGGGCCGCCTGCGACCGGCTGGGCAACGCCGCCGAGAAGCTGGGCCTGACCGAGAAGGCCGCCCTGTGGAACGGCCGCGCCGCTCAGGTGCGCAAGGTCATTGAGGACCGCGCCTGGAACGACACGCTGGGCCGCTTCGCCGCCACCTTCGAGGGCGACGAGCTGGACGCCTCACTCCTTCAGCTCGTCGACCTGCGTTTCCACAAACCGGAGGACCCGCGCAACGTCGCCACCCTGGCGGCGGTCGAAGACGGCCTGCGGCGCGGGGCCTATCTGCTCCGCT
Organism: Pseudomonadota bacterium; assembly: GCA_023445955.1. Lineage (GTDB taxonomy): Bacteria > Pseudomonadota > Alphaproteobacteria > Caulobacterales > Caulobacteraceae > Caulobacter. The sequence continues at coordinate 2,691 of JAEXJH010000084.1, read as the reverse complement.
ACGCCATCCCGGACGACTTCGGCTCGCCGCAGACGGCGTTCAACATCTGCACCTTCTGGCTGATCGAGGCGCTGCACCTGTCGGGCCGTTCGGACGAGGCGCGGGCGCTGTTCGAGGACATGCTGTCGCGCCGCACGGGCGCGGGCCTGCTTTCCGAGGACATCGGCTTCGCGGACGGCGAGCTGTGGGGCAACTATCCCCAGACCTATTCGCTGGTCGGCCTGATCAATTGCGCGGTGCTGCTGAGCCGCCCCTGGACGTCGGTGCGCTAGACCTCGAAGACCTTCGGTCTGCGATGTTGCGGCGCGGGAAAATTCTGAAATCCTCGCGTCACATCTCGCGGGCAACTGCGACGCTGGGACGCTCGAATATCGGAGAAGCTCTTTGGTGAGCCGCAAACTGGCCTTGGCCGGCGTTCTGGGGTGTGTCGCGACCACCGCCTATGCGCAGACGACGAAACCTGCTGTCTCTGCGCCTCAAGCCGAAGCCGCCAAGCCGGCGGCGCCAAAGCCCGTCACGCCCGAAGATCTCGACACCGAGGTCGAGGCCGTCACCATCACCGCCAGCGGCAAGCCCTACGGCGCGGTCATGGGCGACATCCCGCCCGAAGAGACCTTCACCGCCGCCGACGTGCGCTCGTTCGGCGTGTCGTCGATCACCGACCTGCTGAGCGAACTGACGCCGCAGACCACCAGCGGCCTGGGCGGCGATCCGGTGGTGCTGCTGAACGGCCGGCGCATCTCCGGCATGGGCGAGATCCGCGATATTCCGACCGAGGCCATCCAGCGCGTGGAGATCCTGCCTGAGGAAGTGGCCCTGAAGTACGGCTACTCGGCCGACCAGAAGGTCGTGAACGTCGTGCTGCGCCAGCGCTTCCGCGCCGCCACGGTCGAGGGCCAGGTCGGCGGCTCGACGGCCGGCGGGCAGATGTCCGAGATGGGCAACTACAGCCGTCTGCAGCTCAATCGCCAAGGCCGCACGAACCTGGCCGTGAAGATCCAGAACAGCGACCGGCTGCTGGAGAGCGACCGCGACCTGATCAGCCGCAACGACAACGGCCTCTACGACCTGGTCGGCAATATCGGCCCCGCCCTGCCCGGCGCGAACCAGATCGATCCGCTGCTGCCGGTCGCGGTGGCCGGCGTCCCGGTGTCGGCGGCCGGTGGGCGTCCTGCCGTGTCGGCCTTCACGCCCGGCGTCGCCAACACCAGCGACCTTTCCGACACCCGCACCCTGCTGCCGCAGAACACCCAGCTGACGATCAACAGCGTCACCAACCGCTACATCCTCGACAACGTCTCGGCGACGCTGAACCTGGGCCTCACCGCCTCGCGCAGCAATTCGCTGCTGGGTCCGGCGCGGGCGCGGCTGGTGATCCCGGGCGGCGACCCGTTCTCGCCGTTCAGCCAGCCCGTGGCGCTGTATCGCTATCTGGGCGAGCTGGCCCCGCTGGAGCAGACCAACCGCAACCTCGCGGGCCATGCCGGCTTCACCCTGACCAAGGACACGGAAGACCTGCGCCTGTCGCTGACCGGCAATTACGACCACGCGATCACCAAGACCGAGACGGATCGTGGAGTCGACCTGACCGGCGTCCAGACGCGGCTCAGCGCCTTGGATCCGACGCTGAACCCGTTCGCGCCCCTGTCGGGCCTGACCACGACCCGGGACAACGCCCGCTCGACCAGCGACACGGCCGACCTGCAGTTCGTCGCCAACCGCTCGCTGTTCAAGTTCAGGGCCGGGGATCTCTCGACCACCTTCAAGCTGGGCGCGACCGGCACGAAACTGAACGCCAAGTCCTTCCGCAATGGCGTCGAGAGCGACAGCGACCAGTCGCGCGGCGACATCAACACCCAGATCAGCTTCGACCTGCCGCTGACCAGCCGCCGCAAGGGCGTGCGAGCCGGGCTCGGCGACCTGTCGGCCAACCTGAACCTGGCCGCCCGCCAGGTGTCGGACTTCGGGACCCTGACCACGATCGGCGGCGGCTTCAACTGGTCGCCGGTCAAGCCGGTCAGCTTCATCGTCTCGATGACTCGCCAGGAGAACGCCCCGAGCATCGCCCAGCTGGGCAATCCGCTGGTCACCACCCCCGACGCGCGGGTCTTCGACTACGTGACCGGCCAGACCGTCGACGTCATCCGCGTCAGCGGCGGCAACGCCAACCTCAAGGCCGAGGAACGCAACGTCCTCAAGTTGGGCGCCAGCTTCAAGCCCGAGAAGATCCAGGGCCTGTCCCTGACCGCCAACTACACTCGCATCCGCATCGACAACCCGGTGGCCGGCTTCCCCGCCGCGACGGCGGCGGTCGAGGCGGCCTTCGCCGACCGCTTCACCCGAGACGCCGACGGCAATCTGACCCGCATCGACAGCCGCCCGGTCAACTTCGCAAAGCGCGAGAGCGAGCAGATCCGCTGGGGCCTGAACTTCTCGCGCCAGATCGGCAAGGCCCCGCCCCCGCCTCCGGGCGGCTGGCGCGGACGCCTGGGGCTGGGCGGTCAGCGTCAGGACGGCACGAGCGTCCCGGGCGCGGAGCTGCTGAACCGCGCGCCGGGCGGCGGCGGCGGCAACAACGGCCCGGCCCGCGCTCCGCAGCCGGACGACCAGGCCCAGAACCAACAACAGGCGCAGAACCAGCCGCCCCAGACCGGCGAAGAGCCGCCGCGCACCAGCTTCAGCGACAATAGC
>JAEXJH010000083.1 GCA_023445955.1 Pseudomonadota bacterium | reverse complement strand
GGATCGATGACGACGCCCGGTTCCAGCAGCACGGCGCCGGCCTGGAAGTCGCCGCCGGCGGCGCGGGTGTTGGACTTGGGATCCGCGCCGGCCTCGAAGCGGACGCTGTCGCCGTCACGGACGGCTTCTTCCTGGATGACCACGAGATCGGCGCCGGGCGGGATGGGGGCGCCGGTGAAGATGCGCACGGCCTGGTCGGCCTGCACCGCCTGCGGATAGGCCTTGCCCGCCGCGCTCTCGCCGGCGACCGCGAACGTCTTGCCGGGGGCGTAGTCGGCGCGGCGGATCGCCCAGCCGTCCATGGCCGAGGCGTCGAACGGCGGCTGCGGACGGTCGGCGGCGACGGTCTGGGCGAGGACGCGGTTCAGGCTGTCGGTCAGCGCGACGGTCTCGACGCCGAGGCGCTGGGCGCCGTCGAGGATGCGAGCGCGGGCGTCTTCGACGGTGAGGTTCTTGAGGTTGGTCACGCGTTGATCCACCGCCGGAGAGGCTTCCTCGCCCTTCGACAGGCTCAGGGTGAGGACTACTTGCAGGGCGGTCTAGTAGATAACCTCACCCTGAGCTTGTCGAAGGGCGAGGTTATCGGGCCCGCATCACCCCACGAACGCCCGCTCGATCACGAAGTCGCCCGGATCGGCGTTCGAGCCTTCCTTCAGGCCGTGGGCTTCCAGCAGCGCCGCGGTGTCCTTGATCATGGCCATCGAGCCGCACAGCATGGCGCGGTCGTGTTCCGGATCGAACTGGGTCTGCTCCAGGCCCAGGTCGCTGAAGATCTTGCCCGAGGTGATCAGGTCGGTGAACCGGCCCTGGCGCTCGAACGGCTCGCGGGTGACGGTCGGGTAGTAGGTCAGCTGGGCCTTGGCCTCGTCGCCGACCAGCGGATCGTCGTGGATCTCGCTGGTGAACAGGTCGCGATAGGCCAGCTCCTGCACCTCGCGCACGCCGTGGGCGACGATCACGCGCTCGAAGCGGCTGTAGGCGTCGGGGTCGCGGGCCACCGACAGCCAGGGCGCCAGGCCCGTGCCGGTGCCGAACAGGAAGAGGCGCTTGCCGGGACGCACGGCGTCCAGCACCAGGGTGCCGGTCGGCTTCTTGCCCAGCAGGATGTCGTCGCCCGGCTGGATCAGCTGCAGCCGCGAGGTCAGCGGACCGTCCGGGACCTTGATCGAGAAGAATTCCAGCTCCTCGGCGAAGTGCGGCGAGGCCACCGAATAGGCGCGCAGGACCGGCTTCTTCTCGCCCAGCTCTTCGCGCGCCGGCAGGCCGATCATCACGAACTCGCCCGAACGGAAGCGCAAGGAGGCGGGCCGGGTGATGCCGAAGCTGAACAGGCGGTCGGTCCAGTGCTTGACCCACAGGACCTTCTCGACGTGGAACGGGGCTTCTTTAACGGGGGCTGCGGCGGGGGCGGTGGCCGTCATCTGAGCTCTGAAATCCTTGGGAGAAACGGGCGCCGCCACGGCCCAGAGGCGACGTCTGTCTCATGTGTGCAACCCCGTCTTGATGTCAACGCCGGTTGTCTAAAGCCATCGTTGGAAAAACTTCGCCACTTGGTCGGGCGCGGCGGGGGCTGTGTCGGCGAGTCGAAAGATGTGGCTGAGTATTCGCGCCGCAACGAAAAGCGGCGTCTCGGTTCGTGAGCAAATGTTCAGATGAGAAAAGCTGTCATCTGGAGTGGCATCAGATTGCGCAGTGCAGCATGCAGTTTCGCAAAGCCATGCGCGGGTCATCCGGTTAAGGACAATCTTTTTCTCAAACCGTGAAAACGCCGGACCGCTTTTTCGAAAGCGGCAAAAATGTGATTGCCGGTCTTCGAAACGAAGCGCAGACTTCCTTTTGCTTCGTTCGCGGAGCCAACGATACGGAGGAGCGTATGCGGGTAAGGTTCATAGAGGCCGCCGCGGCGGCCGGTCTGTTAGCGTTTGGTTTGGCTGGTTGCAGTGACGGCGGCGCGAAGACGAAACTCGCGCAAGCCAATCAAGTTGTTCTGGAAGCCACCCCTGTCACGGTGTCGGGCTGCGTGCGGCCCGTCGAGAAGACCAATTGCCTGGTCGTGAAGGGACGTGGCGGCGGCTACTACGACATCAGCAGCGCCAGCCCGGCGCCGGACCTGTCGAAGGGCGTCGCGGTCTCGCTGCGCGGCAATGACATGGGCAAGAACACCCAGTGCGGCCGCGAGCTGACGGGCGTGAAGTTCACGTATCTGGGCATCCAGTGCGGAGCCACCACGCCGGCCAGCGAAACCAAGGCGGAAGCCAAGGACGAAAAGACCAAGTCGTCCAAGGCCGGCTAGGCAGGCTTACAAGGCTGGCCGCTACAAGGCTGGAAGGCCTCAGCCCTCGCCGGAGCCCGGATCTGTCCGGGTCTTCGGCGAGCGGACGCTGTCGGCTGCGCCATGAGGCTCGGTCGCCGGCCGCGGCGGCTTGCCGTCGCGGGACGCGGGCTTCTGGTTCTCGTTCTCGACCTCGTGATTCGACGGACGGTCGGACGATGAGGGCGTGCTGGTGATCGTAGGCATGGCGCAATAACGCGTCGCCAGGGCCTTTGATCCGCCTTGCGATCCTGGTCGCCGGCCCCGCTGGCCGGGATAAAAGCGGCTGGCCGGCGCACGAAGCCGCTCAATCCTTTTTCGCGCCGCTTGCTCGCCGTACGCGACCCTGCTAAATGGCGCGGCTCTGGCGACAGAACGCGGCGCGCCGAGGCTGAAAAAGCCTCCCGGCGCGCTGTCTGTCTCCGGATGTCCGTCGGCCCGAAAGGGTGGTCGGAATGCAGGAGTGTAGCTCAGCTGGTAGAGCGTCGGTCTCCAAAACCGAAAGGCGGGGGTTCGAGTCCCCCCACTCCTGCCACTATATATG
>JAEXJH010000082.1 GCA_023445955.1 Pseudomonadota bacterium | reverse complement strand
CCCGCGCGAGGCCCGCCGCGCCGTGTTTGGTCTGGCGGGGGGGGCGTTCAGCGACCGGATCACGCTGCCCGGGGCCGGCTCGGGCCGCGACTCGACCGCCCCGCAGTGGCGCGCCCTCCTGGCCCTGGCCGAGACCTGGAACCCGCCGGCCTTCCCGCTGTCGGGCGACGAGGTCATGCAGGCCGGCGTGCCCAAGGGCCCGATGGTCGGCGAGGTGATGCGCGAGGTCGAGATCTGGTGGATCGACCAGGATTTCCTCGAGGACAAGTTCAGCGCCATCGAGCGGCTGAAGGCCGTGGCTCAAGGCATGGTGTACTAGGATGCGGATCGGCCTGCTCCAGACCGGCCACCCGCCGGGCGACCTCGCAGAGACCTACGGCAGCTATTCGGCGATGTTCGAGGCGCTGCTGGGCGACGGGCACAGCTATCGCGTCTACGACGTCGAGGCCGGCGAGCTGCCCGCCGATCCGGCCGAGAACGACGCCTATGTCATCACCGGCTCGGCGGCCGGGGTCTATGACCCGCTGCCGTGGATCGAGCCGCTGAAGGCCTTCCTGCGCCAGGCCAAGGGCGAGCAGCCGCTGGTCGGGGTGTGCTTTGGCCACCAGATCATGGCCGAGGCGTTCGGCGGCAAGGCCGAGAAGTCCGGCAAGGGCTGGGGCGTGGGCCTGCAGGCCTATGAGGTTTCCGACCACGCGCCGTGGATGGATGGCGCGGCTCATGTCGCCGTGCCGGGCTCGCACCAGGACCAGGTGACGGCCCTGCCGCCCGGCGCGCGGGTGCTGGCCGGCAGCGCGTTCACGCCCTACGGCATCCTGGCCTATGACGACGCCAAGGCGATCTCGATGCAGTTCCACCCCGAGTTCTCGCCAGCCTACGCCACGGCGTTGATCGAAGCGCGGCGTGGCACGCGGTTCACCGACGCGCAGGCCGACGCGGCGATCGCCAGCCTGGGCGCCGAAAACGATCAGGTCCGGATGGCCGAATGGATCGGCGGCTTCCTGAAACGGGAAACCCAAGGCTAAGCTCGCGCGTTACCATCGCGGTGCAATCCCGGAGGTCCGCCCATGCGTGTCGCTAGTGTCGTGATCCTGACCGGAGCCCTGGTCGCCGCCGGCGCGGTGGTCGCCAGTGTCCAGGCCGCGCCTGAACCTGCAGCCAAGCCCGCGCCCGTGGCGCTGAAGACCGCCGCCAGCTTCCAGTCGATCAAGGACCCGGCCGCGCGGTCGGTGGCCCTGTTCCAGGAAGCCGGTAAGGTCATCCAGAGCCCGCGCTGCATGAACTGCCACCCGGCGCAGCGCGCCCCGACTCAGGGCGACAGCATGCACCCGCACAATCCGCCGATGGTGGCGGGCGACAGCGGTCATGGCCCGGCCGGCATGCCCTGCTTCTCGTGCCACACGACCGCCAACGTCCCGACCTGGGGCGCGGACATCAAGAGCATCCCCGGTGATCCCAAGTGGGGCCTGGCTCCCGCCGAGATGGCCTGGCAGGGCAAGTCGCTGGGGCAGATCTGCGCCCAGATCAAGAACCCCTCGACCAACGGCGGCAAGTCGATGGCCGAGCTGCATCACCACATGGCCCAGGACCACCTGGTCGGCTGGGCCTGGAACCCCGGGGCTGGCCGCGTCCCGGCCCCCGGCACCCAGGCGCAGTTCGGCGAGCTGATCAAGGCGTGGATCGACACCGGGGCCAAGTGCCCCAAGGCGGCCTAGAGACGGACGCTAAGCGGCTCTCTGGAATGTCAGTTAAGGGTGGTTAGGAGACGTTAGGGCGCAGAGCGCTTAACCACCCCCGAAAAGCCCGCCAAGCTCCGCCCACTTTGCGGATGAACCATGCATCTTTGGCTCTCCCCAACGAGACGGTTCTTTGGAACCAGTACACATTCATCGCACCCAAAAAGTCCGCCCCCTTCACCGGGAAGCCTGACGCATCGCCGATGACCGAGTCGATGCCGCAGCGCGGACAGAGGGCCGTTCTGGGTTCGTCATCGACCCAGTCCTCGATATCGGCGGGTGGGAATACAGCCAAGCAATAGAAGCAGCCACAGAACGTACTTCTCGCGATCTCTTCGTCGTGGCGTGCTGAGTGTTTATGCGCGGCAACGAGAGTGCTTTCTGCTAGTCCAGCCGACCGCAGTTGAGCGAGCGCGGCGTCAATTTCCGCTTTGGTTGGCGCGCGACTGTCGTCCGCCAGAAAGAAGATCGCCTCGCTGACCGCCTCATCCTCAAGCTCGAAGTCATCGCTCATAATGAGCGCGTCGGCCACGTAGTTGGCCAACTCGAAATCGAGCGTCCCATCCGCGACCGCCTGTAGGAGCCTTGAAGCATGCTCACGCGTCACGCGGGTTTCGGGCGCATCCGTCACGATGATCGAGGCCACGCCTCCGGAAGCGAGAGCCTCATTACACGCCCGCACTTCGCTACGAATTTCGGCGCTGAACGCATCCGCGCTAAGCGACCCGGTGAGGAAGGCGATCAAGGAGCGATGGTCCATGCCGCCATCGTACACAGGGACCGAGAGACCGCTATGGGTCGAAAGCCGACCTTGGTCGGTGCGATCCTTAAATCTCTTGGAGGCTGCAGCGTGCAGGGCTGAGCAGGTCAGTCCGCCGACACCGCCTTCGGCGGCCGAGCGCGGCGACGTGAAGCGTCGTCCTTGAGTGACCTGCTCAGCCCTGCGATCGTCTCGCCGTGAGATGTAAGGAGGGCGCTCTTCCGAAGGCGGAAGGCGCCTTGGACAGGTGTAATTACGCGCACCGGAAACCCTCTCTCATGGAGAGAGGGAGGGGCCCGCGCCGTGGGCGTGGGAGGGTGAGTGGGTAGGCGAAGCCCGTGGACGATCTTGGCGCTGTTGCGGAGTCAGTGCCGGCACGCCGGCTAGCGGTGTAACCACTCACCCTCCCAAGCTTCGCTTGGGCCCCTCCCTCTCTCTAAGAGAGAGGGGATTGGGGGCGCTGTATCCTCGGCGTTCGCGAGGTCAAATGCAGCGAAATCAACCGCTTCTCACTTTTACGCGCCGCTGAATGATCGGCGTTGAATCCCACCGCACAATCATAGCCATCCCCGTCGCGGGGGAGGGCGTTTGGATCCGGCCCAAGACGGCGGCGGGGGTAGGTTGAGCGGGGCCGCTGGCGGCTCCCGGAGGCTCGAAAGTCGCCCCGTCCGTACTCTT
>JAEXJH010000081.1 GCA_023445955.1 Pseudomonadota bacterium | reverse complement strand
GGCGAGAAGGACGTCGACGGCCCCAGCGTGCGGATCGCCCGCTTCTTCGGCGACCTCTCCTACCCGCTCTACATCACCCACTATCCGCTGATCTACATCTACACCGGCTGGGTCGTGGACAAGAAGATCGGCCCGGCCGAAGGCGCATTGGTCGGGGCCGGGGTGTTCGTGCTGGCGGTGGCCATCGCCTGGGCCAGCCTCAAGCTCTATGACGAGCCGGCGCGGCGCTGGCTGGCCAGGAAGGTGCTCGCCCGCGCCTAACCGTGCGGGCGGTACGACATCGCCACGTCGCACCGCTCGTAGCGCGCGCCGAACATCGCCATGATCTCGGCGTCGTGCACGAAGCCCAGTTTCTCATAGAGGTGGATGGCCGCCGCGCATTTGCGGTTGGTCAGCAGGTAGACCTTGTCCATGCCGAGGCTGGCGGCGCGTTCCAGGGTCTTAGCCAGCAGGTATTCGCCGGCCTTCAGGCCGCGGGCGCTGGCCAGGACACCCATCTTGGTCAGCTCGACCCAGCCGTCCTTGGAGACCATCAGGGCGCAGGTGCCGACGACGCCCAGCTCGGCGGTCTCGGCGAACAGCACCACCCCACCCTTGTCGAGGATCAGCTCGCGCGGCTTGGACAGCAGGGCGATGTCGTTCTCCTCCAGGACGAACATGTCCTGAATCCATTCGGCGTTGATCCGGTAGAAGGCCTCGGCCAGGTCGTCGGAGAAGTCGCGCGCCCACAGGGTCGGCGCGCCGGCCGCCTCGATCCGCGCCAGCAGCGAGGCTTCATCGAGCCGCGCCTCGACCTTGGACAGGCTTTGCATGAAGTCGCCGGTCAGGCCCTCGACCAGCTGCGCGGCGGCCGGCTCGATACGCGGCAGCACCTCGGTCTGCACCCGCACCATCAAGGCCTCGCCGGCCGGGGTCAGGGCCAGTGACCGGGAGCGCGCGTCGCCCGGCATGGGCCGCGACTCGACGAAATCGCTCAGCCCGCCCAGGGCGCGGGTGACGGTCGGCTGGGCCAGCTGCAGGCGTTGCGCCAGCTCGCCCACCGAGATCGGGCCGTGCAGGCGGATGGTCATCAAGAGCGACATCTGGGCCGGCTGCACGGGCAGGTCGAGGGAGCGCGCCACCTCGGCGGCGTCGGCCTGCATCCGCTCGGCCAAGCGCTTGAGCCGGCTGCCCAGGAAACCCACGCCAAAGCCCGCCAGCAGATCGTTTTCCATTGCCGCCTCCATATTCATAGCGCGCTATATAGCTTGCTATGAGATCTGTGCGGACGCAAGCGGCTACATGCGGAACGGCGGGATTACGGCGCAGCGCACCTGGCCGCCGCGCACATCGACCGCCGCCGCGTGGCCACCGGTGAGGTCGTAGAAATGGTCGCGCTTGCCGAGCGACACGACCAGATAGTCCGGCCCGCCGAACTTGCAGATCGGATAGCGCACCTTGGCGCCGCCGCTGCGGTCGATCAGGTGCGTGCAGGTCATCGTCCCGCCCATCCGCCGGAACAGCGCGTCGTCATAGGGCGTGGCCTGAGGCAGCCTGCGCAGGCTGCGGAAGACCAGGGGCTCCAACGGCGCGCAGGGCGGTCCCTCGACGCGCCAGAACGCATCCCGTTGCGCCTGTACGGCGCGGTCGTGGCGCGCGATCGCCTCGAAGCCGGCGCCGATCAGGACCGCGAAACCGATCGCGACCGGCGCCCAGCGCCAACGACTGGGCGCGCGCCCCTCGAGGGGAAGTTTGGCGATGCGGCCAGGGTCGATCGTCATTGACAAACTCACGTCCGTAAATTGGTCTACACGCGTAAATCATGAAGCCGCCGCTGTCACTACCGAACATCGTTCATCACACTTGACGCCACCTCGTGACATTTGTAGCGTACCCACGACATCACGAAGGCCTGCACCTCATGACCGAACCCTCCGACCTGGAACTGGAAGTGCTGAAGGCCTTCTGGCGTGGCGGCGCGATGAGCGCCCGCGAGGCGCAAGGCCTGATCGAGCCCGAGCTGGGCTGGAGCGCCTCGACCACCCGCACGGTGCTGGAACGCATGGTGGCCAAGGGCCTGCTGGTCCGCCGCTCGGTGCACGGCCTGGCGGTCTATGAGGCCCGCACGGCCAAGGTCGACGTGATCGGCGGGGTGCTGAACCGCCTGCGCGGCCTGCTCGAGATCGACGGCCGCCTGCCCGCCTCGGCCTTCGCCGGCAGCCAGATCCTGTCCGAGACCGAGATCGAGGAACTGGAAGCCCTGCTCAACACGGCCAGCAAGGAGCAGAAGTGATGCATCCGCTGCTGACCTCCACCGCCCTGGGCCTGATCGCCGCCTGGCCCGTCGGCGCCCTGGGCTTTGGCCTGGGCCGCCTGGTAGAGCGCCTGACCGACGATCCGCGTCCGCGCGCCGCCGCCTGGAGCCTGGCCTACGCCCTGCCCGCCGGCGCCCTCGCCGCGACGGTGGCCCTGACCTTCTCGCCGGTCGCCGCGCAGAAGGCCGCGCCCGCGCCGATCGCCGGCGAGCGCGTCGTCGCCACGCTGGACATACCGGCCGCCGACGCCGCCCCGGTCGCGCCCGCCTGGACACCTTCGCCCGCCCTGACCAACGGCCTGGCCTGGAGCCTGGTGGGCCTGTCGGCCGCCGGCCTGCTGACGCGCGGCTGGCGCTGGAACCGGGGCCGCCGTCGCCTGGCCAAGGTCCGCGCCGCCGCCGAGCCCTGCCAGGACTACGCCCTGGT
>JAEXJH010000080.1 GCA_023445955.1 Pseudomonadota bacterium | reverse complement strand
GCCTCGCAGCGGCCGCCCTTGACGTTGAAGCTGAAGCGGCCCGGGCCGTAGCCGCGCGCCTTGCTTTCCGGCAGGCCCGCGAACCAGTCGCGGATCGGACCGAAGGCGCCGGTATAGGTCGCCGGGTTCGAGCGCGGGGTGCGGCCGATCGGCGACTGGTCGATGTCGATGACCTTGTCGAACTGCTCCAGGCCCTCGATCCGCTCGTGCGGGGCGGGGGCGTCGCTGGCGTTGTTCAGACGGCGCGCGGCGGCCTTGTACAGGGTCTCGATCGTGAAGGTCGACTTGCCGCCGCCCGACACGCCGGTGATGCAGGTGAAGGTCCCGACCGGGATCTCGGCCGTGACGTTCTTGAGGTTGTTGCCGGTGGCGCCGATGACGCGCAGCATCTTCTTCTTGCTGATCGGGCGGCGCTGCTCGGGCACCTCGATCTCGCGCGCGCCGGTCAGGTACTGGCCGGTGATGCTGTTCGGGTTGGCCATGATCTCGGCCGGCTTGCCCTCGGCGATGATCTGGCCGCCGTGGACGCCGGCGGCCGGACCCATGTCGATCACGTAGTCGGCGGTGAGGATGGCCTCCTCGTCGTGCTCGACCACCAGCACCGAATTGCCCAGGTCCCGCAGGCCCTGCAGCGAGGTCAGCAGGCGGGTGTTGTCGCGCTGGTGCAGGCCGATCGACGGCTCGTCCAGCACGTATAGCACGCCGGTCAGGCCCGAACCGATCTGGCTGGCCAGGCGGATGCGCTGGCTCTCGCCGCCCGACAGGGTGCCCGAGCCACGCGAGAGGTTGAGGTAGTCGAGGCCGACATCGACCAGGAACCGCAGGCGATCATTGATCTCCTTCAGGATCCGCCGGGCGATCTCCATCTGCTTGTCGGTCAGCTTGCCTTCCAGGCTGGCGAACCAGTCGCGGGCCGGACGGATGGCCAGCATCGACACCTCGGCGATGTCCATGGCGTCGATCTTGACGGCCAGGGCTTCGGGCTTCAGGCGCTTGCCGTGGCAGGTCTCGCACGGGGTGTCGGACTGATAGCGGCCGAGTTCTTCACGGACCCACGAGCTGTCCGTCTCGCGCCAGCGGCGCTCCAGGTTCGGCAGCACGCCTTCGAAGGGCTTCTCGACCTCGTACTTGCGGGCATTGTCGTCGTAGATGAACTTGATCTTGGGCCCCTTGGACCCGTTCAGCACCACGTCGCGCGCGTCGGTCGACAGCTTGTACCAGGCCTCGTCCATCGAGAAGCCGTAGTGGCGCGCCAGGGCCTGCAGAGTCTGGGTATAGAGCGGCGAGGGACCCTTGGCCCACGGGGCGACGGCGCCCTTATGCAGGCTCTTGTCCTTGTCGGGGATGACCAGGTCGGCGTCGAAGGCCAGCTTCGCGCCCAGGCCGTCGCAGACCGGACAGGCGCCCGCCGGGTTGTTGAACGAGAACAGGCGCGGCTCGATCTCGGCGATCGTGAAGCCGCTGACCGGACAGGCGAAGCGCTCCGAGAACAGGATCCGGCGCGGCTCCTTTTCGCCCTCTTCGATATTGGCGAACTCGGCGACCGCCAGGCCGTCGGCCAGGCGCAAGGCCTGCTCGATGGAGTCGGCCAGGCGCTGCTCCATGTCGGGCTTGGTCACCACGCGATCCACGACCACGTCGATGTCGTGCTTGAACTTCTTGTCGAGCGCCGGGGCGTCCTCGATCGGGTAGTACTCGCCGTCGATCTTCAGCCGCTGGAAGCCGGCCTTCTGCCACTCGGCGATCTCCTTCTTGTACTCGCCCTTGCGGTCGCGAACGACGGGGGCCAGCAGGTAGAGACGCGTGCCTTCGGGCAGGGCGGTGATCTTGTCGACCATCTGGCTGATGGTCTGGCTCTCGATCGGCAGGCCGGTGGCCGGCGAGTAGGGGACCCCGACCCGCGCCCACAGCAGGCGCATGTAGTCGTGGATCTCGGTCACCGTGCCGACGGTCGAGCGCGGGTTGCGGCTGGTGGTCTTCTGCTCGATCGAGATCGCGGGCGACAGGCCCTCGATCAGGTCGACGTCGGGCTTGCTCATCAGCTCCAGGAACTGGCGCGCATAGGCCGACAGGCTCTCCACATAGCGGCGCTGGCCCTCGGCATAGATCGTGTCGAAGGCCAGGGACGACTTGCCCGAGCCCGACAGGCCGGTCAGCACGACCAGCTCGCCGCGCGGGATGTCGACGCTGACGTCCTTGAGATTATGCTCACGGGCGCCGCGAACGCGGATGAAGTTCAGTTGCTCAGCCATGTTTTCCGGAACGTTGGGCCGCGACATTGGTCGCAGCGCAGCGGCTATATGTAGGGCTCGACGCGCGAATTAACACAAGAACAACATGCGAACAAATGTCGCGCACGCGAGGGCCTGCCTCTGCTGACAGCGGATGTCAGCAGGCCGCTGCCTTCACGGCGCCGCTTGGACACGCCTCCGCCTCGAAAACGGCGCCAGCGGCGCGCGTGCTGCCGCCCAGCTTAACCAGAGGTGGCGGAATGGGGCGGGGAGGACGACGGTGGATCGCCGTGTCGGGCGGCGTCCTGATCAATGGCTTGATCCTGGCCGCGCTGGTCCTGGTCGATCAGGCGCCGCCGCTGGCCGAAGAGGCGCCGGTGATCGTCCTGGATCTGGAACGGCCTGAGCGCGCGCCGCATCGTCGATCGCCTTCTGCGCGGGGCGGCCCGTCAGCGCCCAGGACGGCGGCGGCGCAGGCTTCGACGCCCTCAGCAGTGGGCGCGCCGGCCGCGACGGCGCCGTCCGAAGCTGCGCCACCTGCCGATCCCGCCTGGCAGGTCGATCCCAAGGCGGTCGAGCGCTGGCGGCTGACCGAGGGGGATCCGAACTTCGGCTGGGGCCGCTACTACCGGGCGTGCAAGGGGCTCAGCGACGAGCACATGACGCCTGCCGAGAAGGAGCGCTGCTACGGCGGCTGGAACGACAAGCCGCCGGACAAGCGCCCGTCGCCGACGTTCATCGGCCCGATCGACGAGCGCAAGTGGCAGGCCTTCGAGCGCCCGCCGCCGCCACCGCCCGACAAGGAGTTCCAGCGCCGCGAACGCTGCAAGGTCTATCGCAGCAGTCGGGTCGGGGCGGACGCCTCGTCCATGCCGTCGCTGCGTGAGGGCGGCTGCCTCTAGGCAGGCTTGGCCGTTCGTACTCCCTCAACCCTGTTTGGAAGCGGGTTCTTCAGCCCACGCATGATCTAAAGCCCATGTTCGGGCCGAAGCTCGACCTTACGAAGGAACGAGCCATGGCCAAGAAAGAGGCCGGAAGCGCCAAGCAAGACGCCAAGCAGGACGCGTTCGACGCGTTGAAGGCGCCCAAGCCGCGCTCGATCATCATCGACATGATGGTGTTCTGCGGCGGCATCGGCTCGCTGGTCTGGGTCCTGCGCGAGATGGCGCCGACCTAGCTCTACGTCCGATCGATCCGCGCCGCGTAGCAGCCCCACTTGGCGTAGTGGGCGTGCAGGTAGGCGATATTCGGATCGGCGAACATCCGGGCGATCAGCGTCCCGGCGTCCACACCCTCGACGATATCGGCGGCGATCATCATGTGATCGGCGTCGAAGGCGCGTAGCGACAGCAGGCGTCGGCGCAGCGCCGGCGGCATCGCGTCCACCGTGTTGGCGGCTTCCATACCCTCGCGGACGAAGACGGCGTGGCTGGCGCGGAACGGCGTCGCGGCCGGCTGGTGCTCATAATTGACCAGGATCAGCGTCTCGCCCGGCTGGGCGTCGTCCAGACTGACGCGACAGGGAAAGCCCAGCGGCGCATCGGCCACGACGCGGCGGGCGCCGCGCGCGACCAGGGTCGCGTCGTCCATGGCGAACAACGGGGCGAACGGTTCGGCGGGCAGGCTGGTGACGGCGTAGGCCATGGGGAGCTCCTCTGTTGCGAGGGTTCTCGCGCCGACAGGCGCCGGGCGACACCCGATCCTTGCGGCCTTGCCGAACCGTGTTCGCAAGCGTAGAAACCGCCCTTCCCATCCGATGGAGGCTCCCATGATCAGCAAGACGGAAGACCGCTTCGTCCTTCCCGTTTCCCTGACCGTGGGTTCGCATGTCCTTCGTCACTCTGGATGCCGTTTCCGCCGCCACGCCTGACGGCCGGCTGCTCTTCGAAAATCTGAACCTCGCGATCGGGGCCGAGCGGATCGGCCTGGTCGGGCGCAACGGCGCGGGCAAGTCGACCTTGCTGGCGCTGATCGCGGGGCTGCGTCCGCCGCTGACCGGGACGGTCGCGCGGGCGGGGACCGTCGCGACCCTGGACCAGACGCCGGACGTCTCATCCGGCGCGCGGCTGGCCGACCTGCTGGGCGTCGGCGCGGCCTGGGATCGCCTGTCGCGGATCGAGCGCGGGGAGGGCGACGAGACCGACCTCTCCGAAGCCGACTGGGACCTGCCGGCGCGGCTGGACCAGGCGCTGGCCGATGTCGGTCTGGCGGGCCTGGATCCCGAGCGGCCGGCGGCGGCGCTGTCGGGCGGTCAGGCGACGCGGGCGGGCCTGGCGCGGTTGCTGATCGCTCGGCCCGATGTCCTGCTGCTGGACGAGCCGACCAACAATCTCGACGCCGAGGCCAGGGCGATCGTCGGCAAGGTGCTGTCCCGCTGGCGCGGCGGGGCGGTGGTGGGCAGCCACGACCGGAGCCTGCTGCGCGGCATGGATCGCATCGTCGAGCTGTCGTCGCTGGGCGCGCGCTCGTACGGCGGCGGCTGGGACCTCTATGC
>JAEXJH010000079.1 GCA_023445955.1 Pseudomonadota bacterium | reverse complement strand
CGCTGAACCCATGTTCTCCTGAAAAGGCTGACCTAAGATGGCCGAAGACAATCTCCCGCTCGACGAATTCGGAGGCGCCATGCTGGCCTCCGAGATGCCGGTCGAGCTCAGCGACAAGACCGCGTCGGACCTGGCGCCGGTCTTCGACGTGCCGGTCAACATCTCGGCCGTGCTGGGCCGCGCCCACATGTCGGTGGCGCAGCTGCTGCAGCTGAACCAGGGCTCGATCCTGGAGCTGGACCGCAAGGTCGGCGAGGCGATCGACATCTACGTCAACAACCGCCTGGTCGCCCGGGGCGAGGTCGTCGTCGTCGACGAGCGCCTGGGCGTGACCATGACGGAAATCATCAAGGACGGCGACCAGGGCTAAAGCCCTAGTCGAAGGAGTGTAGAAAATGCGGCTTCTCGTCGTCGGAAAACTGAACGGACAGCTCTCGGTCGCCGTGAAAATGGCGATGAATGCGGGCGCCAAGGTCTCGCACGTCGAAACGACGGAGCAGGCGACCAACGCGCTGCGCGCCGGGCAGGGCGCCGACCTGCTGATGGTCGACTACGCGCTCGACATCGCCAGCTTCATCGCCTCGAACGAAGCCGAGCGGATGCGGGTGCCGGTGGTGGCCTGCGGCGTCGACGCCGATCCGATGCGCGCGGCCGCGGCCATCAAGGCCGGCGCCAAGGAATTCATCCCGCTGCCGCCCGACGCCGAGCTGATCGCCGCCGTCCTGGCCGCCGTCACCGACGACGAAAAGCCGATGGTCGTCCGCGACCCGGCCATGGAGCAGGTCCTCAAGCTGGCCGACCAGGTCGCCCCGTCCGAAGCCTCGATCCTGATCACCGGCGAAAGCGGTTCGGGTAAGGAGGTCATGGCCCGCTACGTCCACGGCAAGTCGCGCCGGGCCAAGGCGCCGTTCATCTCGGTCAACTGCGCCGCCATCCCCGAGAACCTGCTGGAAAGCGAGCTGTTCGGCCACGAGAAGGGCGCCTTCACCGGCGCCATGGCCCGCCGCATCGGCAAGTTCGAGGAAGCCGACGGCGGCACCCTGCTGCTGGACGAAATCTCGGAAATGGACGTGCGCCTGCAGGCCAAGCTGCTGCGCGCCATCCAAGAGCGCGAAATCGACCGCGTCGGCGGCTCCAAGCCCGTCAAGGTCAACATCCGCATCCTGGCCACGTCCAACCGCGACCTGGCCCAGTCGGTGAAGGACGGCGTCTTCCGCGAAGACCTGCTCTACCGCCTGAACGTCGTGAACCTGCGCCTGCCGCCGCTGCGCGAGCGTCCGGGCGACGTGATCAGCCTGTGCGAGTTCTTCGTGAAGAAGTACTCGGCCGCCAACGGCGTGGCCGAAAAGCCGATCTCGGCCGAGGCCAAGCGCCGCCTGATCGCCCACCGCTGGCCGGGCAACGTCCGCGAGCTGGAAAACGCCATGCACCGCGCGGTGCTGCTGTCGACCGGTCCGGAGATCGAGGAATTCGCCATCCGCCTGCCGGACGGCCAGCAACTGGCTCCGGCCCCGGACGTCGCGGTCGCCCGCGGCGCCTCGATGGCCGCCGACGCCGTCTCGCGCACCTTCGTCGGCTCGACCGTCGCCGAAGTCGAACAGAAGCTGATCATCGACACGCTGGAGCATTGCTTGGGCAACCGTACGCACGCCGCCAACATCCTGGGCATCTCGATCCGCACCCTGCGCAACAAGCTGAAGGAATATGGCGACGCCGGCGTCCCCGTTCCGCCGCCGCAGGGCGGGGTCGGCGCCGCCGCCTAGGTGCGACCTCATGGCTCGGCGCCCGCGACACTCCGCGCGGCGCCGAACATGGCTAATTCTGGTTAAGGAGATGGCGGCGGACCGCAAATCGCTTCAAGCGCTGGTCTAGCTTATCCATCAACGGTTCAAGGTTCAGCATGGCCGACGCCGCCGCCCCGACCGCCGCGAGATCCGTTCCCAGCGCCAAGTCGCTGCTGGATGGTTTCCTGCGCGGCGAAATGGGCCTGGCGCTGGGCGTCGTGGGCATCATCGTCCTGCTGATCCTGCCTGTCCCGCCGATGCTGCTGGACATGCTGCTGGCCATCTCGGTGACCGGCTCGGTGCTGATCCTGATGACGGCGATCCTGATCAAGCGACCGCTGGAATTCACCTCGTTCCCGACCGTCCTGCTGGTCTCGACCCTGTATCGCCTGGGCCTGAACGTGGCCTCGACCCGCCTGATCCTGGGCCACGGCCAGGAAGGCACCGGCGGGGCCGGCGCGGTCATCGAGGCCTTCGGTCACCTGATGATGCAGGGCAACTTCGTCATCGGCGTGATCATCTTCATCATCCTGGTGGTGGTGAACTTCATGGTCGTGACCAAGGGTTCGGGCCGGATCGCCGAAGTGGCCGCCCGCTTCACCCTGGACTCCATGCCCGGCAAGCAGATGGCGATCGACGCCGACCTGTCGACCGGCCTGATCGACCAGGAAGGCGCCAAGCTGCGCCGCAAGGAGCTGGAGCAGGAAAGCACGTTCTTCGGGGCCATGGACGGCGCCAGTAAGTTCGTGAAGGGCGATGCGATCGCCGGCCTGATCATCACCGGCATCAACATTGTCGGCGGCATCATCATCGGCGTCGTGCAGCACAAGCTGCCGATCGGCCAGGCCGCCTCGACCTACACCATCATGACCATCGGCGACGGCCTGGTCAGCCAGATCCCGGCCCTGATCATCTCGATCGC
>JAEXJH010000078.1 GCA_023445955.1 Pseudomonadota bacterium | reverse complement strand
GTTGTTGATCAGGAGATGAAGACGCCCGGTCTGGCTGCGCAGGCGTTCGCAGAAGCGCTCGATCGAGGCGAGGTTGGCCAGGTCCAGCTGCTCGAACCACACTGTCGAGGACCGCGCCTCTTGGCGGATTTTCTCGACGGCGGCGGCGCCCTTGCCCGGATTGCGGCCGGCGATGATCACCTCGCCCCCCGCCCGGGCCAAGGCCAGCGCATCCTCGTACCCAAGCCCGCCCGTACCGGTCACCACCGCTAGGCGGCCATGCTGCGGGGGAATGTTCGACGTCGTCCACTTGACCATTGGCTCGCCCTCTTGGAAAATCGCACCCGGTGCAGAAATAAATATCGCACTCAGTGCAATTTTCAATGGGCCAATGTCATGGTCGACGACCGCGTGGGCGATCCGCCCGCCCAGGGCCTGCGCGAACGCAAGCGCCGCGAGACGCTGCAGCGCATCACCGACGCCGGGATCGGCCTGTTCATCGAGAAGGGATACGAGGCCGCGACGGTGGACGAGATCGCGGCCAGGGCCGGGATTTCACGGCGGACGTTCTTCTACTACTTCAAGTCCAAGGACGAGATCCTGCTGTCGGCTCAGGCCGGCATGGGCGAGATGATCGTCGCGGCGCTACGGAACGGCCCGCCGGGTCGCCGGCCACTGGAAGCGATCCGCGATGCGGTCATCGAGGTCTGCGGCCCCTTTCCGACCGACGAGATGGTGGCGCTGGATCGCCTGATGCGCGCCAGCCCGGCCGTCCAGGCCCGCAAGCAGGCCAGCTATGTCGAGCACGAGCAGACCCTGTACGCCGCGCTGCGCGAGCTGTGGCCGGCGCCGGAGCGTGAGATGGGCCAGCACCTCCTGGCCATGCTGGCGATCGGCGCGATGCGCCTGGCGTTCGACACCCTCAGCCGCGAAGGCGGGAAGCGTCCGATCGCCGAGCTGCTGCGCGAGGCTTTCGACGCCTTGCAGGCCGAGATCTAGTCCCCCACCAGCTTCCCCGCCGGCGGCACCCTCACGATGAAGTGCCCCTTCACGCCCTCTGGCCACTGGCGGTAGGGCACCACGCCCTCGTCGCTCGCCGCATAGGCCAAGGCGTAGTCGACGATCGCTTGCGCGGCTTCGGCCGTCGGCTCGAACCGGCCCAGGACGTAGCCGATCTTGCCCGGCGCGCGCAGGTGGATCGAGCAGTGCTGGCTGCAGTTGAACAGGCACGGCATCTCCTGGATCGCCACGCCCGTCCCGTCGGCCGCTTCGCGCAGGGCCGCAGCCAGCAGCGCGCCGCCGCGCACGCCGTCGGGCGTTTCGCGCTCTTCGGCCGAGAAGCGGCAGGTGTTGCAGACCACGACGGCGGTCCCGTCGTCGGCGTCGCGCAAGATGCTCATGCCCCGCCCCTAGAGGCTGCGGCTCATTTCGGCAAGGACAGCCGGTAGACCAGCACCAGGTTGTCGTTGTCGCCCGTCCCGGTGTCACCGTGCGGCGAGGCGTCGAAGTCCTGGCCGTTGACGTGGCCCTTGGCCGTGGCGAAGTCGTTGTCCGAGCCCACCAGCAGGAAGACGTCGCCGGTCTTGTCGAATGTCGAGCCGATGGCCATGGCCTCGATCTTCTCGGGCAGGCTGGTCGGGGTCGACGGCGCGACCGACAGGTTGAGCCCGAACTTGGCCAGCTGCACCGGGTTCAGGATATTGACCAGCTCGGCCTGGGCGGCCGGCTTGATGTCGGGGGTCAGCACGCCGTCCTTGGCGATCGGCTTGGCGGTCAGCTCATAGGGCGTGCCGGCCAGGTTCGTCGCGCCAGCCAGGTCGACCAGCAGGATGCTCTTGTAAACCGCTTCGTTCGGCGCGCCCTTGCCGCGGCCGTTGCCGTCGCGCGCCAGGACCAGCAGGCGATCCTCGCTCAGCGCCACGGCCTCGGACTGGGCGGCGGTGACGTCGGCGCTCTGACCGTCGCCGTTCTCGCGCACGGTCGGCAGCTGCAGGACGTAGTGGCCGATCGGGGCCTTGGGCAGCTTGGTCTTGGAGATGTCATAGACCAGCACGCGCGTGTTGTTGCGCGTGGCGTTGTTGGACGACTGGTCCTGCATGGCCGCGCTCTGCAGCACGGCGATCAGGCGCTTGCCGTCGGGGCTGATGGTCAGGGCCTCGAGGCCCTGGTTGTTGCGACGGCCGGTGGTCGGCGCCTTCTCGGCCCCGAAGTCCAGCTTGCCGGCCTTCATCGGCAGCAGCGCCGGCACGGTCTGGATCGCGCCGACCAGCTTAGCGGTCTTGTCGAACAGATAGATGCCCGCCGCATATTCGTCCGAGACGTAGAAGCCGCCGTCCGGCAGGTAGGCGATCGCTTCGCTGTCCAGGCTGAGCTTGCCTGCGCCCTCCCCGCTGGCTGGCGACGGATAGCGGACGCCGCCGCGCTCGACGACGTTGGAGCCCGGATCCATGCCGGTGAACGGCTTGCCAGTCTGGTCCTTCAGCAGGAAGCCGCCGGTCGGGGTGATGGTCAGGCCCTGGCCCAGGACCAGCTTGATGGCGTGCGTATGGACACGGTTAGCGTAGTCGGTCGTGCTCTTGAACGGCCCGACCATGTTCGGCCCGCGATCGGGCAAGGTGCGCAAGGTCCCGGTGTAGGAGCCGTCGGCGGCCCGCTTCCAGTTCGACAGCGCCATGCTGGAGAACGAGCCCAGGGTCTCGCCGTTGAAGTCGCGCGTCGCGGCCGGCAGCCAGCCCACCGCCACCAGGCCATGGTTCACATAGGTCTTGCCGCCGAACCGCACCGTCACGTCGCCCGGCGTCTTGTCCCAGTGCGAGGTCGTGTAGGTCGCGCTCTGAGCGCTGGCGCCCGTCGCGAGGGCCAGGGCGGCGAAACCCACAACGGTTCCGGCAAGACGGCGGCGCGACATGGAGGTCTCCCGAAAGGACGCTGGGGTTGGCCGGTGCTTAGGGAGCGACTGCGTAGGTTTTGTGACGAAGACTGTCATGGAGGCGCAGCAGAACCGTCATCAACGTATGGAATAGACGCGGCGCTCAACAACAATCGGCGCCGCAGACGGGAATCCGCACGGCGCATCGATATCGGGGGATATCCAAGATGCTGCTCCGTTCCGCCAGCCTGGTGGCCATCGCCGCCTGCCTGATGCTCGCTGGTCAGGCCCAAGCCGCCGATACGCCGGCCCCGAAGGCCGCCGATGTGGCCGCCGACACCACCGAACTCGACGCCGTCGTCATCGTCGGCAGCGGCCAGACCCGTTCGGTCAACAGCCTGACGCCGGCCAGCCTGGACGTCCTGCCGCCGGGCACCAGCGTGCAGAAGGCGCTGAACTTCCTGCCGGGCGTCAACGCCCAGTCGATCGACGCCCTGGGCGTCAACGAGCAGTCGCTGTCGCTGCAGGTTCGCGGCTTCAACACCACCCACCTGGGCTATTCGCTGGACGGCATGCCGCTGGGCGACGGCGCCTATAACAACTACAACGGCCTGACCATCAGCCGCGCCCTGATCTCCGAGAACCTGGGCCGCGCCGACCTGGCCACCGGCATCGCCGGCCTGTCGATCCCCTCGACCAGCAACCTGGGCGGCGCCCTGATCTACACGTCCAGCGATCCGAAGAAGGCCATGGGCTTCTCGATCAACGGCACGGTGGGCAGCGAGGACACCGCCCGCACCTTCATGCGCTTCGACACCGGCGAATACCGCGGCTTCTCGGCCTATGTGTCGGGCCAGTACAGCCAGCAAGACCTATTCGTGAACCAGCCGGCCTACAACAAGTCGACCGGCAAGCAGTTCAACGGCAAGGCGCAGTACCGCTTCGGCGATAACGTCATCACCGCCTTCGCCGACCTCTCGCGCACCAACCAGGCCGACGACACCTACCTGTCGAAGGACATGGTCACGCGCCTGGGTTGGGACTGGGCCGGCTATGCGCCCAACTGGGACGCCTATGTCAGCCGCGCCGCCTGCTCGGTGGCTTCGCTGGCCTCCAAGTGCGTCACCTCGACCGCCCCGGAAAAGCTGGCCGACGTGACCTTCACCAACGGCCAGATCCTGCGTAACGACGACCTCTATTACCTCTCGGGCGACTTCAAGGTCATCGAGAACGTCACGGCGCACCTGCAGGTCTACAGCCACACCGACAAGGGCGCGGGCAACAACTTCATCGCCGGCCTGTCGAACCAGGGCACGACCTCGACCGCCGACGACCTGCCGGTCCAGATCCGCGACACCCGCTACACGATCGACCGCCAGGGCGTGGTGGCCAATGTCGGCTGGACTCTGGGCTTCAACCACCTTCAGGCCGGTCTCTGGCTGGAAGACAACACCAGCAGCGCCGCCCGTTACATCTGGACCAACGTCACCGGCCCGTTCAGCCTGGCGCAGTTCCTGGAAGGTCAGCCCGACACCGCCCAGTGGGTCCAGGAGACCAAGTGGACGACCCAGCAGTTCTACGTGCAGGACACGATGACCCTGCTGAACGACGCGCTGAGCATCGACTTCGGCTTCAAGAGCACCCACGCCAAGTCGGCCGCCCAGGCGCTGCGCGGCATCGCCAAGGCCCCGGTGACGGCGTCCAGCCAGTTCGCCAGCGGCACGCTCTACGCCAAGGACAACTTCCTGCCGGAAATCGGCGCGCGCTATCGCATCGCGCCGGGCCATGAGGTGTTCGTCAGCTACGCCGAGAACATGGCCATGTTCCAGGGCGGCTT
>JAEXJH010000077.1 GCA_023445955.1 Pseudomonadota bacterium | reverse complement strand
GGTCACGCCCTCGGTCGTCACATAGCGGCCGGGGATGCGGATGCGGGCCTGGAAGCCCTCGGGGCGGTAGTCGAGCTCGACCTCGCCGTTCAGGTCGTGCGGGATCGAGTGCTCGATGATGGTCGAGCCGAAGCCCCGGCGGGTTGGCGGCTTGACCGGCGGGCCGTCGCGCTCGCGCCAGTCGATGATCAGGTCGCCCTTGGCGTCGCGCTTCCAGTCGATGGCCACGTGGCCGCGCTGGTCGCACAGCGCGCCATACTTGGCCGAATTGGTCATCAGCTCGTGGATGACCAGGGACAGGATCGAGAAGGCTTCCGGAGCCAGGGCCGTCGGCTCGCCATTCAGGCGCACGCGCTCGGCCTTGCCCGAAAGATAGGCCTCGGCCTCGGCGGTGATCAGGTCGCTGAGCGCGCCTGGCCCCCACTGGTGGCGGGTGATCTGGTCGTGGGCGCGGGCCAGGGCCTGGACGCGGCCGCCGATCACCTCGGCGAACTCCTCGACGCTGGCGACGCCCGAACGGCTCTGGGTGATCAGGCCACGGATAAGGCCCAGGATGTTGCGCACCCGGTGGTTCAGCTCGGCGATCAGCAGTTCCTGACGCTGGTTGGCGCGCTGGCGCTCCTCGTCGGCCAGGTCGGTGAGGCGGAAGACGATCTCCAGCAGGCTGGTGCGGAGACTCTCGGCGAGCGAGCGCTCGACCGGCGTCCACGGCCGGCTCTGGCCGCGCACGGTCTCTTCCCAGGCCTCGAAGCTCTTGCGCGGCGTCAGGCGGTCGCCCAGCGGCCCGACCTGCACCAGCTTGGCGGGCTTGCCGGCCCAGACCACGGTCTTGGCCTCTTCCTTGCGGAAGAAGATCAGGTAGTCGCGCGGCGTCCGCGACAGCGGCACGGCCAGCATGCCGGCGGCCTTTTCCGACCAGGCGGCGGCCGAGGGCAGCAGGGCCGAGATCTCGTTGGTGGCGAAAACCGCGTGGGTGTCCTTCTCGCGCAGCACCCGCAGCAGGGTGTGGACGTCGCTGGCGTCAGGCGTGGAGTCGCGCAGGGTCAGCCGCCCCTCCAGCCACAGGGCCAGGCCATCGCAGCCGACCAGACGCGTCAGGTCGTCCAGGTAAGGGCTGAGGCCGTCTGCGCCCTGGTTGGACTTGACCACCGCATTCATCATCCGGTCGTGCAGGTTGCGGGCCTCGGCCATGCGCCGGGTCTCGATCTCGCGCTCGCGGCTCTCCAGCGTCAGCGAGAACAGCTGGCCAAACAGCTCGGCGGCCGTGCGGCGCTCATAGCTGATGTGCCTGGGCGCGTAGTGGTGGCAGGCGAACAGGCCCCACAGCTTGCCGTCGCGCAGGATCGAGATCGAAAGCGAAGCGGCCACGCCCATGTTGCGCAGATACTCGATGTGGATCGGCGAGACGGCCCGCAGCATGCTCATCGACAGGTCGACGGGTTCGCCCGAAGGGCTGACCGGCGGGAAGATCGGCGAGACCTCGGCGTCGACGTCGGCGATGATCCGCAGCCAGCTGCGCTCGTAGAGCGCGCGGGCCTGCACCGGAATGTCCTGGGCCGGATAGCGCTGGCCCAGGAACGAGCCGATGCCCGGCCGCACCGACTCGGCGATCACCTCGCCGGCGCCGTCGTGCGCGAAGCGGTAGACCATCACCCGGTCGAATTCGGTCAGGGCGCGGACCTGGCGGGCGGCCTCGTGGCAGAACTCCTCGAAAGTCGGCCGCGCGGCGATCCGCGTGGTCATCGAGCGCACCGCGGAAGCGGCCTCGATCAGGGTGTCGGGATGACTGGGCTCGCCCTCGATGATCAGCAGACGGCCGGAATAGTGCAGGGCGAGGTCGAAATCCTCGCCGCCATCGGCCAGCGGCTGGCCGAACATCCGCTCGACCGCATCGGCGCCGCGCATGATCTGCAGGCGGCCGCGGATGTTGTGGATGGCGTGGCCGCTCAGCACCTGGGTCAGCGGCTTGCCGACGAGTTCGGCGGGCGCCATGCCCAGATAGCGCAGGCTGGTGGTCGACGCGTGGACGACCAGCCAGTCGGAATTGACGGCCAGCAGGAACCCGAACGGCTGGACCGAGCCGAGGACGTGGATCGGCTCCCGGTCGCAGTTGGTCAGATTGACCTCAAACCCGGACATGGGCGCCATTTCGGACATTCGGGGCTCCAGGCGGGGCAATGGTCTCGAACGCGTCCGAGAAGCACTGGAACCCATATCGCGCGCCGGCCTCGACCTCGTCTGTCCGCGTCCCGACATTGGGTTTCTCTAGCCAGGCCAGGAAGGTTCGCCAGAGATCGTCGCCCTCGCCCTGGGTGAAATAGTTGAGCGGCAGGCCATGGCCCGCGGCCCGGACCTGGCGGGCCAGGAAACGGGCGCCCAGGCGCGAGCCTTCCAGCGTATAGAGCAGGCCGGCCCCGAAATCCGGCGACGGAACATGGGCGACCGAGAACGGCGGAGCCTCCAGGCCCAACGCCGCCAGGTCGCGGGCCAGGGCGGTGCGGCGCACGCGAAGCGCCCAGTCCGGCAGCCAGTCGGCGACCCCGGCGCGCTCCAGGGCCAGCTCTAGAGGCGCCATGGCCAAGGCCGAGGCGGACAGGAAAGCGCCATAGCCCAGCGGTGTCTCGATCTTCCAGGCCGCGACCTGGGAGTCCAGGGCGGCGTGGCTCTCGGCGGTGGCCGCGCGCAGGCGGTCGCGAAGCGAACTCTCGGACAAGCTTACCCCCAACGCGAATCGGCCCTTCACGCAGGTGGGAGCGACACGATCTTCGGTAACACAGACGGCGCAGCTTGGTTCCAGCCACATGACAGGACAGTAAGGTTTACCCCGTCAGACGCGGTGCTAGGGTCGCTGCGGACTGCTTCAGGAGACCTTCGCGCATGATCCGCACCGCCAAGCTGGCCCTCGTGGCCGCGGCCCTTTCGACCACGGCCCTCTCTCCGATGGCGATGGCCGCCGCGAAGGCCCAGGCCAAGCCGAAGCCGGCCGCCGCGCCCGCCCGCCCGCCGATCACCGTGCCGCCGATCGTCTACCAGCAGCGCGTGCTGCCCAATGGCCTGAAGGTCTACACCTCGCGCGACGCCACGACCCCGAACGTCTCGGTGCAGGTCTGGTACGGCGTCGGCTCCAAGGATGATCCACGCGGCCGCTCGGGCTTTGCCCACCTCTTCGAACACCTGATGTTCAAGGCCACGCGCAACATGCCCAGCGAGACGCTGGACCGCCTGACCGAGGACGTGGGCGGCTTCAACAACGCCTCCACCTGGGACGACTTCACCAACTACTACGAGGTCGCGCCGGCCAACCACCTGGAGCGCCTGCTCTGGGCCGAGAGCGATCGCCTCAAATCGCTGGTCATCGACGAGAGCGTGTTCGCCTCCGAGCGCGACGTCGTGAAGGAAGAGCTGCGCCAGCGCGTGCTGGCCGACCCCTATGGCCGCTTCTTCGCGCTGTCGATCCCGCAGCAGTCGTTCACCGCCCACCCCTACC
>JAEXJH010000076.1 GCA_023445955.1 Pseudomonadota bacterium | reverse complement strand
GTGATGATGGGGCCGCGCGGCCGCCCCGAGGGGAGCGCCGTTCCGGCCGCGTCGCGCGGCATGGTGGTCACCCCGAAAAACCAAGGGGGGGGGTCTAAGAAGGGGCGCAACCTGACCGATGCCCGTTTTCGAGGCAACCCGCTTTCGGCAAGGCTTGGAACATCGCGGCCGGCCGACGGTTCTTCGGGCTAGCCTTCAGGAGCGCCCGATGTCCGAGACCCAGACCCCCGAGTTCGAACAGACCGGCGACCGCGTGGCCCAGGCCTATCGCGAGATCCAGGCGCCGCTGGACGCCAAAGAGGAACGCTCCTTCGAGCCGAAAGAGGATCCCAAGCGCAGCCACGCCATGCAGGCGGGCGCTCGCCCCTACCCGGCCCCGCCCTTCCCCGAACAGCACCAGGCCAAGCCCGGCGATGAGGCCGCGCTCGACCCGGCCCCGATGTACGACGCGCCGTTCTACAGGGGCTCGGGCAAGCTGGAGCACAAGGTCGCCCTGATCACCGGCGCCGACAGCGGCATCGGCCGCGCCGTGGCCGTGCTGTTCGCCCGCGAGGGCGCAGACGTCGCCATCGGCTATCTGAACGAAGACAACGACGCCGCCGAGACCAAGGCCGCCGTCGAGAAGGAGGGCCGCCGCGCCATCCTGCTGCCCGGCGATGTCGCCGATCCGGCCTATGCCAAGGCGGCGGTGGAGAAGACGGTTGAGGCGTTCGGACGGCTCGACATCCTGGTCAACAAT
The DNA here is from genome assembly GCA_023445955.1 of Pseudomonadota bacterium. Classification (GTDB taxonomy): domain Bacteria; phylum Pseudomonadota; class Alphaproteobacteria; order Caulobacterales; family Caulobacteraceae; genus Caulobacter. Next base: position 2,970 of record JAEXJH010000076.1, on the reverse strand, counting down.
GCCGCCTTCCAGGAGCACGTGCTCGACTTCGAGGACCTGACCGAGGAGCACTTCGATCGCACCCTGCGCACCAACCTCTATGGCTATTTCCACATGGCCAAGGCGGCGGTGAAGCACCTGCCCAATGGCGGCTCGATCATCAACACCGGCTCGGTCACCGGCCTACTGGGCAACAAGGACCTGCTGGACTATTCGATGACCAAGGGCGGCATCCACGCCTTCACCCGCTCACTGGCCACCCACCTGATCGAGAAGGGCATCCGGGTGAACGCGGTGGCGCCCGGCCCGGTCTGGACCCCGCTGAACCCGGCCGACAAGCTGGGACCGGACGTCGCCCAGTTCGGCGCCAAGACCCCGATGAAGCGCGCGGCGCAGCCGGAAGAGATTGCGCCGGCATACGTGTTCCTCGCCTCGCCCCAGACCACCAGCTATATCACCGGTGAGATCCTGCCGATCATCGGCGGCTACTCTGGAGGTTAGGGTTCGAGGCCGCTAGGCTCGCGCTTCCTTCCGAAGCTCCCGAGTCTCGCCCATGGCCCGCCGCGTCGCCCTCGTTTCCCTGCTGGTCGCCGACTATGACGAGGCCATCGGCTTCTATGTCGGCAAGCTGGGCTTCACCCTCGTGGAAGACACCGACATGGGCCACGGCAAGCGCTGGGTCGTGGTCTCTCCGGGCAGCGACGGCACGAACTTCCTGCTGGCCCGCGCCACGGGCGACCAGGCGGCGGCGATCGGCGCCCAGGGCGGCGGGCGCGTCTGGCTCTTTCTGCACACGGACGACTTCGCCGGCGATCACGCCCGCATGAGCGCCGCCGGCGTCACCTTCCTGGAGGAGCCCCGGCACGAGGCCTACGGCACGGTGGCGGTGTTCGAGGACCTGTCCGGCAATCGCTGGGACCTGCTGCAGCCCAAGGGCTAGGCCGTGGCGGACGGATCCGACCCGAACGCCTCGGCGGCATAGGTTCGAAGCTGCGCGGCGATGTCGCTAGGCCAGGCCTGGATCCGCGCCTCGAAGCCTGTGTCGTCGCCGGCGAACAAGGCCCGCATGGCCTCTTCGAACTCCGGCAGATCGCCGCCGATCGCCGAGGCGAAGCGGTAGGCCGCCTCACGGGCGGCGCGGAGGCGATCGGGGCCTTCGCTGGCGCGGCGCGCGGCCTCGACCAGCTTGCGCAGGGCCACCGAGGCGCCGCCAGGCTGCGACGCCAGCCAGTCCCAGTGACGCGGCAGCAGGGTGACCTCCCGGGCCGTCACGCCCAGCTTAGGCCGGCCTCGACCGCGCGGGGCCTCCTCCGGCGGGGCCAGGCGCGCGGTCAGGGCTTCGGGGCCGCCGCTGAGGTCGAAGTCGACGCCTCGGCCGTCCGGGCCGAAGATCAGCACGCCGGCCTCGCCCATCAGCCTCTGGGCCGCCAGGGCCGCGTCCAAGCGCGAGCCGACCGCCACACGGGCCTGGCCGTGGAACACGACATAGAGCTCGTCCATCAATTCAGCCCCGTGGCGTTCAGCGTCTCGATCCAATGGGCGCGGCGATCCTTCAGCCGCGAGGCGCGCGTGGAGCCCTCCAGGCCCTCCGTGTCGACCACCTCGATGGCCTCGAACACAAAGGCGTCCGCCCCATGGGTGTTCCAGGCGGCCTGCAAGGTCTTTTCGCGGTGCGAGCCCAGGCGCAGCGAGAACCACACGCCGTTCTGACGGTTGGACAGGTCCGGGGCCACACCGACCCACGCCTCGCCGGTCACGGTGCAGCGCACGGCGTAGATCCCGGCCTCGACCTTGCGTTCCTTGTATTCGCGCAGCAGCGCCTTGCGTCCGGACATAACGAGCCTCCTGAAGGCGCGCTTTTACCCGGGCAGAATATGAAGTCAATATCGCCCGGGTATTATCCTCCCGGGGTATTATCCTTCAGTGGCGCGATAGGTCACATAGCCGCGCTCGACCAGGCGCCGGGTGGCCTCATAGACCGCCGCCAACTCCTCATAGGCCGAGCGCAGGTGAGCCAGGCGCGCGACCTGGGCCTCGGACAGCGAGGCGCCGGCGTCGGCCATGGTCGCGGCCTCGGCCACCCACTTGGCGCGGGCGGTCGCGGTGGCCACGGCCAGGCGCTGGAAGCGGCCGGCGTCGGCGTTCGGCAGGGTCGCGCCCAGCACCGCCTTGTTCGAGGCGAAGGCGGTGTAGTCGATCTGCTCCAGATAGCCGCGCAGGCGGCGCTGCACCTGGGGATCGACGTCGGTGGGCTCGAAGTGGTCGCCGGTGCGGCGGGTGCTGGAAGTCATGATCGCCATGACGGTCTCCATCCGGCCGAGAGCGGCCGTTATGGAGAAAGGTGCGCCTCACAGCTTAAGGACGGGTTGAGGCCTTCACCCCGTCCTTTCCGTGATTTTACAGCAGCTTGCGGAAGCCCAGGCGCACCGTCCGGCCCAACGGGTCCAGATAGTCGCGCTGATAGGCCTGGGGCGTCGCGCCGTTCTGGTCGCGGACAGACTGCTTGGCGTTGGCCAGGTTCTCGAAGTTCAGCGACATCTGGGCGCCCTTCAGGATCGGATACTTGTCGACCATCGCCTTGCGCGCCGGCGTGTTGAAGCTGGCGAAGAAGTTCACGCCCACGGTCGCCAGGTCCGAGAAGTACAGCGTCTGGCCGCCGGTCGAACCGCCGTCCACCCAGGTCGAGGCCTTCCACGTGCCGTTGAAGCGCATGCCCAGGCCGTCCTTGAAGTAGCCGCCCTGCACCGAGACCTCGTGACGGGCCTGGCCGTTGCGAGCGCTGATCGCCGCGCCGTCCAGCTGGTCCAGCACCGGCATGCCCTTGCGGACCGTGATCTCATCGTTGAGGCGCCAGGTATGGTAGACCGACAGCTGGAACATGCCCTGCCCCGGACGCATCATGCCCGGAGGCGGCCCCATCATCACCATGCCGCCGCCGCCACCGCCGGGAGGGCCGCCGCCGCCGAAGCGCATCATGCCGCCGCCGGGAGG
>JAEXJH010000075.1 GCA_023445955.1 Pseudomonadota bacterium | reverse complement strand
AGCGCACCCTGGTGGTCGCCGACCTGCACTTCGAGAAGGGCAGCAGCTACGCCGCGCGCTTTGGCCAGATGCTGCCGCCCTACGACACCCGCGAGACCCTGGACCGCCTGGACCGCGAGCTGGCTCTGCTTTCGCCGGCGCGGCTGATCTTCTTAGGCGACAGCTTCCACGACGGCGGCGGCGAGGCGCGGCTGGCGGCCGACGACTACAAGCGCCTGGAAGGCCTGGCCCTGGGCCGCGAGCTGGTCTGGGCGGTGGGCAACCACGACGCCGATGGCCCCAAGGTTCTGCCCGGCGAGATCATCGACGAAGCGGCGATCGCCGGCCTCACCCTACGCCACGAGCCGGTCCCCGGCGTCCAGCTTGGCGAGGTCGCCGGCCACCTGCACCCCGCCGCCAAGATCACCAGCGGCCGCGCCACGACGCGCCGCCGCTGCTTCGTCACCGATGGCCAACGGCTGGTGCTGCCGGCGTTCGGAGCCTTCACCGGCGGGCTGAATATCCTGGACGAGGCGTTCTCGAACCTGTTCGCGGGCCCGCTGCTGGCAGGCGCGCTGGGTCCAAAGCGGGTTCACGCGGTGGGACGGAAGTCTCTGCGGCCGGACTAAGCCGACGCTACATATGCAGCGCCTGTTCCAGCGCGAAGGCCAGCGAGATCGCCGCGCCAGCCGTCATCAGCGTGCGCATGCGGGGGCGCCAGGTGGGGCCGTCGTGGTCGGTGACGTCCCAGACCCATTGCAGCAGGAAAACCAGCAGGAAACCCGACAGCTGCCACGCCGCCTCGAACTTCAGTTCGCCCAGCAGCAGGCCAAATCCGGCCAGGGGGAACAGCAGCGAGATGCCCAGGATGCGCCAGCGCGGGCTGGGATGCTCGATCTCTAGCCCCGTGCGCACGCCGCCGAAGTACGAGACCATGGCGGCCGAATAGGCCAGCAGCGCGACCAGGGCCGGCTTCTGCATGGCGACGGGGCCGTAACAGAACAGCACCGAGGAAACGAAAAAGGGAATGAGGGTCGATAGACCAAAGACCCATACCGCCGGTGGCACCGGCGTCCGCCCGCCCGCGGACTCACTCATGATCAACTCCTTCGGAAGGCGACCGAAGCCGCCCACCCTGCCCCGAGCGCGACTATTACCGACACGAGCCCATAGGTCCACGGACGATCTTTGGCGAAGAGATAGAGCGCACGCTCGGCGCCGGCCTTCTCGACGACCAGGGTGCGGTCGCGGATCGAGACCGGCTTGCCGTCCTGGAACAGCACGATACGCGCGGTGTACTGACCGATCGGAGCCTCGGCCGGCAGGTCGAGCTGAGCGCGGAACAGGCCCTTGTCGACGAAGCGGACGCCTTGCGGATCGGCGGCGTAGAGGCCTGCCTTCTCCTTCAGGCGCAGCACGGCGCGTCGCCAGTCGAGGTAGTCGGATCCCAGGCGGCTGACCACCACGTCGCGGACGCCGTAGGTGGTTTCTACCCGCTGCTCCAGCGGCGCGGCGATGGCCAAGTGCTCCAGCCCCGCCCCCAGGTGGCGCAGCGGCGCGAAGCCGGCGATGTCCTGCAGCTTGCGGGTCGAGGCCACGCGGTAGAAGCCCGGCGCGCCGCGGAACACCACCGGCCGGCTGTTCAGCCACAGGCCCGCGACCTGGGTCTTGCGGGCGATGCGCAGCGGCTGGTCGGGGCCGCGCACGATGACGACGATGTCACTGGGCCGGTCCTTGGGATCGAACACCGCGCCGTAGAGGACGATCCGCGCGCCCCGGAAGCCGGAGCTGACCCGGATCTCGGTGTCGGTCAGGGCGGCCGAGACGGCCGGCGCAGGCGGGGCGGCGACCAAGGGGATCATCGCGCCGTCCCCGTCATGATGACGAAGGCTTCCTCGGGCTTGATGAACAGGTCCGCGCCCATGCGCAGGCCGACGATCAGCACCAGCAGGGCCAGCAAGGCCCGCAGTTCCTCGGCGCGGAAGCGGCCCGAAGCCCGCGCGCCCAGCTGCGCCCCGATCACCCCGCCGATCAGCAGCAAGGTGGCCAGCACGATGTCGACCGTCTGGTTACGGCCGGCCTGCAGCACGCTGGTCAGCGAAGTGGTGATGACGATCTGAAACAGGCTGGTGCCCACCACGACCGGCGCGGGCATGCGCAGCAGATAGATCATCGCCGGCACCAGGATGAAGCCGCCGCCGACGCCCATCACCGCCGACAGAATGCCGACGAACACGCCCAGCAGGATCGGCGGAATGACGCTGATATAGAGCCGTGAGCGCGGGAAGCGGACCTTGAACGGCAGGGCGTACAGCAACGCCGGCCGGCGGTCGCGGCGCGGCTTGGGCGGCTGGCCCTTGCGGCGACGCAGGATCGCGCCCACCGACTCCGTCAGCATCAGCCCGCCGATGATCCCCAGGAACAGCAGGTACGACAGCGAGACGGCGAAGTCGGCCTGACCGATCAGGCGCAGCCAGCGGAACACCTCGACCCCGATGAACGAGCCGATCGCCCCGCCGCAGGCCAGCACGCCGCCCATGCGGAAGTCGACCGAGCGCTTCTTGCTGTAGGCGATGACGCTGGAGACCGAAGAGGCGGCGACGTGGTTGGCTTCGCTGGCCACCGCCACCACCGGCGGGATGCCCATGAACACCAGCACCGGCGTCATCAGGAAACCGCCGCCGATGCCGAACATGCCGGAGATGAAGCCCACAAGCCCGCCCAGCACTACCAGCAGCAGCGCATTCACCGACACCTCGGCGATAGGAAGGTAGAAATGCAAAGCTCGCGCAACCCTTGCGGCGTCAGGGATATCCCTGATTGCCGGGTGGGCGCGGTTGCGTCAACGCACGCTGGTTAGCGCGCGTAGACCGACAGGCGGTTCAGGGTTTCACCGTCCATGCTGCCCGAGGCCGGCAGGCCCTGGTCGCGCTGGTAGGCGGCGATGGCCATGCGCAGGGCCGGCGAAGCCACCCCGTCACGCGGGCCTTGGTAATAACCCAGCTGCGACAGCACCTTCTGGGCGACGCCCAGATTGGCGTTGGCGGCCGGCGCCGAGGCGGTCAGGCTGGCGGTCTGGGTCTGGACCTGCGGACGGAAGGCCAGGGCCGAGCGGTCGGCGGTCTGGGCCGCCTCGGCCGTCAGCTGGGCGCGCAGGGCGTTGGCGCGGCTGCGGGCGGTGGCGTCACCGGCGCGTCCGGCGATCACGTACCACTTGTAGGCCTCGGCCGGGTTGGTGTTGACGCCCAGGCCGCTCTCATAGAGCTGGGCCAGGTTGAACTGGCTGTCGACCAGGCCAGTGTCGGCGGCCTTGCGGAACCAGGTCGCGGCCGTGGTCGAGTTGCGCGGACCGCCCTCGCCCTTGAAATAGTAGAGCGCCAGGTTGTGCATGGCGCGCGGATCGCCACCGGCGGCGGCGCGCTCGCTCCAGCGACGGGCTTCCGGCATGTCCAGCATCACGCCGCCCTTGCCCGCCTCGTACATCTTCGAGAGGTAGAACTGGGCGGCGGGGTAACCGCCGTTGGCGGCCTTGCGCAGGATTTCGAGACCCGTGCGGTCGCCGGTCTCGATCTTGCGGACGCCGTCCTCGAACAGGGCCTTGGCGTTGTCGGTGGCGACGGGCGCGGCGGCGTCGGCCTGGACCGGCGTGGCGCCGGTGGTCAGGGCCACGGCGGCGCGCGGCTGGCCCGGCGTGGTGTCGGCTTCCGGACGGGTGATCTCGACGTCGGCCTTGCGGCCGGCGATGGCTTCCGCGACGCGCGTCGGGGTGGCCC
>JAEXJH010000074.1 GCA_023445955.1 Pseudomonadota bacterium | reverse complement strand
GTCTTGCCCAGCCGCAGCCAGGCCCAGAACGCGAAGCACCCGCCGATCTCGGCCAGGGCCGCCAGGGCGTAGACGGTGAAGGTCTTGATCAACGGAGCGCGGCGAACCAGCGGTCGATCATCTCGGCCTCGACCGCCAGGAACTCGGCGCGGGCGGTCGCCTCGGCGTCCTGTCCCCACTGCTCGGCCTGGAACATCTCCTCCAGACGCGACAGGTCCAGCGCCTTGCGGCCGGTGAGGCGGCCAGCGCGCACGGCCAGGGCCAGCACAGTCGAACCGAACAGGCCCGAGGCGAAGGCCACGCCGGCCAAGCTGAAATCATCCAGGGTCAGAGCCAGAGCCTCGACCGCGGCCAGGGTGGCCGGCGGCTGTGGCTGGTGAATGATCCCGCCGACGGGGATGAAGACCAAGCCGAACTCGGCCTTGGCCCAGTCCAGGATCGCGCCCCACTCGCGGTCCTGGCGCTCGACCAGCGGCGTCGGGTGCTCGGCGCGATAGCACAGGTGGTCGGACGCGGCGTAGGCGGTGATCTCCTTGGCCACCTCGGCGCGGGTCTCGGCGATGCGGTCGATGGCCGTGAAGGCCAGGCGCGTGGCCGGCATCAGGCTGTTGTCGATGTACTCGACCTGCGCTTCCCACTCGGCGGTGATCGTGTCGGCCAGGGCCTTGGTCGGCGCGACCAGCGGCTTCCGGGCCGGCGACTTGGGCGTGCGGCCGTCCAGCTGGATCGCAAAGCCGCCATCGACCGGCGCGGTGGCGGCCACCTTGTAGAAGCGCTTGGGTTTCAGCAGCAGCTCGGACTTGTCGGACACGGCGAGACTCTTTTTTGGCGGCCCCGCGACGGAACGCGCAAAGGCCCGCGTTGAATGAGCAAGATCGCGTGTCAGCGCAAGGGAGAGCCCGACTTGAGCTTACCGTCCAAGGACATGATGGCCGCTATCGCCGTCACCCGTTTTGGCCTGGGCGCCCGCCCCGGCGAGATCGACGCCGCCAAGGCCGATCCGCAGGGCTTCCTGGTCGCCCAGATCCGTCGCGAAGGCGCCGACATCCCGCAGGATGGCGGTGAGACCTCGGCTCAGCGCTTCGAGCAGATGCGCGACTACCAGCAGCAGCGCCGCCAGGAGCGCCAGCAGAAGGACGGCGAAGGCGACAAGACCGCCGCCAACGCCAAGTCGTTCATGGCGGCCCAGGTCGCCCTGCGCGAAAAGGTCGGCGCCGATTTCCTCGCGAGGGCTCGCCTGGGGGCCAACACGCCGGCCGCCTTTCGCGAGCGCTGGGCGCTGTTCTGGGCCAACCACTTCACGGTCTCGGCCACCAAGCAGATCACCTCGGTGCTGATCGGCCCCTTCGAGCGCGAGGCGATCCGGCCCTACGTGTTCGGCAGCTTCGAGAACCTGCTGGTCGCCTCGTCCACCCACCCGGCCATGCTGACCTATCTGGACCAGGCCCAGTCGATCGGCCCCAACAGCCAGGCGGCCATGCGACGCCGCGGCGGCGGCAAGGTCGGGCTGAACGAGAACCTGGCCCGCGAGATCATGGAGCTGCACACGGTGGGCGTCGACGCCGGCTACACGCAAGGCGACGTCACCGAGTTCGCTCGCGCCCTGACCGGCTTCTCGATCGGTCGCGACAACGAGGACCGCCAAGGCCAGTTCGTGTTCCGGGACTTGGCCCACGAGCCCGGCGCGCGGACGATCATGGGCCGTCATTACGCCCAGGCCGACATCAAGCAGGGCATGGCCGTGCTCAAGGATCTGGCCGCCGACAAGCGCACCGCCCACCACGTCTGCGGCAAGATCGCCCGCCACTTCGTCTCCGACACGCCCCCGCCCGCCCTGACCGCGCGGCTGGAGAAGCGGTGGATGGAGACCGGCGGCGATCTCGCCCAGGTCGCCAAGGCCCTGGTCGAAAGCCCCGAGGCCTGGGACCCGACCCCGACCAAGTTCAAGACGCCTTATGAGTACACCCTGTCGACCTGGCGGCTGATCGGGGCCGAGCCCTCGGCGATCGAGCGCCTGGCGCCGATCCTGACCGGCCTTGGCCAAAAGCCCTTCTCGCCCCCCTCCCCCAAGGGCTGGGCCGAGGACGCCCAGACCTGGGCCTCGCCCGATGGCCTGGTCAAGCGGATGCAGTGGGTCCAGGGCTTCGCCGCCGTGGTCGCCGACCGCACCGATCCCAACGCTCTGGCCGTCACCGCCCTGGGCGACCGCCTGACGCCTCCCGTCGCCAAGGCCGTGTCGCGGGCCGAGACCCGCAAGGAAGCCTTCGCCCTTCTTGTCATGAGCCCGGAGTTCCAACGCCGATGACCGCTCAAATGAACCGCCGCTCGCTGCTGGGCCTGGGCGCCAGCCTGGGCATCAGCGTCAACTTTTTCGGCAGCCAGGCCTTCGCGGCCTCTGAAGGCGATCTCGCCAAGAAGAAGCTCGTCGTCGTCGTCTGCCGAGGCGGCATGGACGGCCTGTCCGTCTCGCCGCCGGTCGGCGACGCCAACTACGCCAAGCTGCGCGGCTCGATCGCCATGCAGCGCGACCAGGTCCGTATGCTGGACGACACCTTCGGCCTTCACCCGGAGCTGAAGAGCGTCCACGCTCTGGCCCTGAAGGGCGAGGCCCGCATCGCGCCGGCCATCGCCAGCCCCGACCGCGCCCGCTCGCACTTCGAGGCCCAGGACGTGCTGGAGACCGGCTCGGCCCACGTCTACGGCGTCGAGTCCGGCTGGCTGAACCGCACGCTGGAGGCCCTGGCGCCCGTCCGCAAGGTCGAAGGCCTGTCGGTCGGCACCACCGCTCCGCTGATCCTGCGCGGCAAGGTCCAGGCGGCCAGTTGGTCGCCAGGCAAGGGCGTCGACGAGACCGCTCGCCTGCCGACCCTGCTTCAGGACCTCTACAAGAACGATCCTATGCTGGGCCCGGCGTTCGCCCGCGGTCTGGAGACCGAGACCATGGCCCAGACGGCCATGACCGCCCTCTCGGCCACACCGGCCATGAACGTGGCGGCCGCCTCGACCCCGGCCATGCCGAACGCGCCCATGCCGATGTCGCAGACCATGGCCAACGATCGCCAGAACCGCGCCGGCAGCGAGGCGGCCCGCAAGCTGGGCTCGACCCTGGGCGGCTTCATGGTCCAGGCGGGCGGCCCGCAGATCGCGGCCATCTCGCTGGACGGTTTCGACACCCACGCCGGCCAGCCGGGCCAGATCGCCACGCGCCTGTCCTACATGGACGCGGTGCTGGACGGCCTGCACACGGGCCTTGGTCCTGAGTGGAAGAACACCGTGGTCATCGCGGTGACCGAGTTCGGCCGCACCGCCCGCGTCAACGGCACCGGCGGCACCGACCACGGCACGGGCTCGACCGGCCTCGTCCTGGGCGGCGCGCTCAAGAAGGGCGGGATCATCGGCGACTGGCCGGGCCTGGCCGACAACGCCCTGTTCGAGAACCGCGACACCGCCCCAACGGTCGACATGCGCGGCCTGTTCAAGGGCGTGCTGGCCGAGCACATCGGCGTCGACCGCGCGATCCTGGAGAACAAGGTGTTCCCCGACAGCGCGGCCGCCAAGCCGGTGACGGGACTGGTCTAGAACTCAAGACCTGACTGCGTCAGGCCGTGAGTTCTAGTCTTTTGTTTTGACGCATTTTTCTTCACGCGAACCGGCCCCACTTCGCTCGAAAGATGCTTTAGGTCTTCCGGCGGATCTTGGCGCTGCGATGGCCGAAGGGCTCCGCATCCGCCTCGTCTTCCGAGAAGCCGAACTTGCGGAAGCCTTCCTTCATCTCGGCGCTGAGCGGCGCCTCGATGTGCAGCATGCCGGCCGATGGGTGCGGCAGCAGGATCGAACGGGCGTGCAGCTGCAGCTTCAGCCCTTCCGACAGCGGGGCTGACTTCTCGTCGCCGTACTTAGGGTCGCCCAGGATCGGGTGGCCCATGGCCTTCATGTGGGCGCGCAGCTGGTGCGTGCGGCCGGTGTGCGGACGCAGCGCCATCCAGGTGACGCGCGGACCGGCGCGGCTGATGGTGACGAATTCGGTCTCGGCCGGCTGGGCGTCCGGGTCCTTGGGCTGAGCCGGCACCACCAGCTCGCGATCACCGACCCCGCGCTTGGCCAGGTGCAGCTCCATCACGCCTTCGGTCGGGTGCGGATTGCCGGCGACGATGGCCCAGTAGGTCTTCTGCGCCTTGCGCTTGGCGAAGGCGCCCGACAGGCGCGCGGCGGCGGACGGCGTCTTGCCCAGCAGCAGCACGCCCGAGGTGTCACGGTCCAGGCGGTGGACCAGGCGCGGACGGTCGACGCCCTCGCCCCAGGCGCTGAGCAGCTTGTCGACGTGCTTGGTGGTCTTGGTGCCGCCCTGCACGGCCAGGCCGGCGGGCTTGTTCAGCGCCAGGACTTCCTCGTCCTCGTACAGCACCAGCGACTTGGCGTAGGCGATGTCGCGCGGCGACAGCTGGTTCTTGTCCTTGGGATCAGGCGCGTCCGGCAGCGGCGGCACGCGGATCTGGCTGCCGGCGACCAGCTTGGTGTCGGCCTTGGCGCGCGAACCGTCGACTCGGACCTGGCCCGAGCGGAACAGCTTGTTCAGCTGGATATGGTTCAGGTGCGGCCAACGGCGCTTGAACCAGCGGTCGAGGCGAACCCCGTGCTCACCGGCGTCGACGTACAGCGTGCGGACTTCTTTAGTGCTCATGCGAAAACCTTGCGGGCGATCAGGAGACCCGCGAACAGGGCGGCGATCGACAGCAGGACGCTGGCGGTCGCATAGGAAAACGCCGGAATATAATCGCGCTTCTGGATCATCAGCGCGGTTTCCAGCGAAAACGAAGAGAACGTCGTAAAGCCGCCTAGGGCGCCCACGCCCAGCAGCACCCGCCACTGTTCGCTGGAGCCGTTGCCACGATGCGCCAGCCAGGAGGCCAGACAGCCCATCAGGAAACCGCCGACGACGTTGACGGTGAAGGTGCCGTAGGGCCAGCCAGGCCCCATGACCCGCATGGCGCCGACTCCGACCAGATAGCGCGCGACCGAGCCGACGGCTCCGCCAGCGGCCACCAGAAGCAGCTTGTTCATGAACGCCTTATGCGCCGAGCAGGCGCGAACGCCAAGCATCCAACGAAGTTCCCTTGATTTTCCCCGGTTTCTTTCACGGTAAACGCGTTTGGAAACCCTGTTTCCGAACCCCCGGTTAAGCGCGCTCCCCGCAATCTCTGGGCGTATCAACAGCGCCAGACCCATGCCCTTCGACACCCCCTCCCCTTCCGACGCGACCGAACGCGTGGCCCTGCCGGGCCCGGTGGCTCAGCGCCTGGCGGGGTCGGAGCTGGTCGCTCGCGGCTCGGTCAACGTGATCAGCATCAAGGCCATCCGGCAGTGGGCCGGCGAATGGTGGAGCCAGAAGCGCGGCGACGTCTGGACCTATGTCGAGCTGAAGCTGAACGAGCACCTGGATCGCCAGGACATGCGCGCGCGCATCTCCGACAGCGAATTCCTGATCGCCATGAACCACGACCAGGGCCTGGCCGCCCAGGCGACCAGCGTGAAGATCCTGGAAGACGTGCTGACCCACCTGCTGGGCGCGGCCGCCACCAAGGACCTGGGCATCCGCTCGGTGATCGGGCTGGAGGGCGGCGAGGCCGTCTGCCGACCGATCGACCCGGCCATCATCCTGGCCGCCCGCGCCCGCCGCGACAGCGCCCGATCGCCGGTGCGCATCGAGGTCGACCCGGCCGACGAGGCCCGCCGCACCCCGGTAGCCTTCACCACCGCCGGCGGCGCGGCGCTCCGCGTTGATTTCACGTTGGAACACGTGGTCAGCCTGCGCCGCAACATCACCACGGCCATCCGCGTCGAGCCGATGGTCACGCACCTGGCCAGCGGTCGCCAGGCCTCGGCCCGCGCCCTGACCAAGCTGTCGGACCGCGACGTCGCCTTCATCGACGAGTCGACGCTGAAATACGCCTCGGTGTTTGCGCGCTCGGCTCAGGGCCACAACGCACCCGAGCTGATCCTGCCGGCCTCGTTCCGCACCCTGGGCACCCAGCGCGGCCGCGACCTGCTGACCGGCACTGCTGGCCTGTCGCTAAGCCTGCTGCGCGGCGGCCTCATGATCGAGCTGGTCGACGTCACCCGCGGAACGCCCGCCGGCCGTCTGCTGGAGGTGGTCGGTCTGTTGCGCGCCCTCACCCGCGGCGTCATCGCTCGCGTGCCGCCGGACAAGGAGGCCTTGCGCGTGCTCCGCGACGCTCGCCTGGCCGGCCTGACGCTGGACGCCTCGGACCTCTCGGGCGAAGCCGGCAAGATCGCTATGGAGATGATGGCCTTCGGACGCGACGCGCGCGGCCTGGCGCCGATGACCATCCTGCAAGGCCTGCCCCAAGACGGCTATTTCGCCGCCGCCGAGACGGCCGGTCTCACTCACGCGGCGCTGCGGGCCAACTATCCGTTGGGCAAGAAGGCCGCGGCCTAGCTAGGTGCGCTGGCGGCCGTAGCCGACGGTCTTGACGATATCGCGCGCGTCATAGGCGTCGCGGTCGCGGGGCGTCGCGCCTTTGCCGAACACCACCTCGATCGAGCGCGAGATCGCCGGACCCGGGCCGAGGTTGAAGCTCGTCCCAACGCCGACGCCGACCGCGGAGCGTCGCCCGAAGCTGGCCGAACCGCCACCGAACGAGACGCGCGGGCCGTTGTCGGACCCGCTGATATTGGTCGAACGATCGGCGATCCGGAACCAGTCATAGCCGTCGCGCAGAGCCAGTTCGGCGGCGCGCAGCAGGGCGTAGTCGGCGACCTGCCCTTCCTTGGCGCCCGGTCCGCCCTGGAAGGTGACGCGATAGCGCCCGGCCTCCAGGCGATATTCCGAGTAGCCAACGTCGTTGGGCGCGCCGAGTTGGGCGCGATAGACGGTCGGGGTGCTGGCGCAGGCGGCCAGCAGGCCCGACAGAGCGGCGGCGATCAGGGGTTTGGCGATCTTCATGGCGTGCCTCTTCAGACCTGATCAACGGTCTCGGAACCTGGCTGTTCCGGAACCGCCAGGTCCAGGGCCTGCAGCATGGCCGTGAAATCGGACGGAAGCGGGGCCGTGACCTTGCGCTCCCCGCCCAGCGGATGGGGGAAGGTCAGGCGCGCGGCGTGCAGCATCAGGCGCGGCACGGCCACGCCGCCCAGCATCAGCGCGCCGCCATAGCGGCTGTCGCCCGCCAGCGGCCGGCCGATCGAGCCCATGTGGACGCGCAGCTGGTGCATGCGGCCGGTATCCGGCGACAGCTCGACCAGCGCCGCCACGCCATTGCTGGCCAGGGTGCGATAGCGGCTACGAGCGGTCTCGGCGTCCGGATGGTCCGGTTCGCAGACCCGCATATAGGCCTCGCGTCCGATCGACTCCCGCCGCAGCGGGCTGTCGATCATGCCGCCCTTCGGCTCCGGCGCGCCGGGCGCCACGATGGCCAGGTAGGACTTGCGGAAGCGCTTGGCCATCATGGCCTCGCCCAGGAAGGCCGCGCCGGGCTTGGTCTTGGCGGTGAGGATCACGCCCGAGGTGTCGCGGTCCAGGCGGTGGATCAGCCGCGGCCGCGCCTTGCCCGGCTTGGCGAACGCCCACAGCAGGTCGTCCAGCGTATGGGCCTTGATGCGCCCGCCCTGGCTGGAGAGGCCCGCGGGCTTGTCCAGCACGATGATCGCCTCGTCCTCGTACAGAACCCACGACTGGGCCGCCGCGATCTCCTCAGGAGTCAGGGTGATCGGGCACTCGATGGCCTTGGGCTTGGCGACGCCAGGCGGACGGCGGAATTTCGGACTGCTCATTTGCCGTCCTTACGCACCTTGCCCCAGGCTTCCAAGCGCTCTCGCACCTTGGCCTCGGCGCCGATCGGCTTGGGCTCGTAGAACCGTGGCCGCGCCATGCCGTCCGGGAAGTAGTTCTGGCCCGAGACGCCGCCCTCGACATCGTGGTCGTAGGCATAGCCGTCGCCATAGCCCAGCGACTTCATCAGCTTGGTCGGGGCGTTGAGGATGTGGGCCGGCGGCATCAGGCTGCCGGTCTCCTTGGCGGCGCGGCGGGCGGCCTTGTAGGCGTTGTAGACGGCGTTGGACTTGGGCGCCGACGCCATGTGAACCACGGCCTGGGCCAGGGCCAGTTCGCCCTCGGGCGACCCTAGGAAGTCGTAGGCGTCCTTGGCGGCCGTGGTCAGCAGCAGGCTCAGAGGATCGGCCGCGCCGATGTCCTCGGACGCCATACGCACCAGGCGCCGCGCGATGAACAGCGGATCCTCGCCGCCCTCCAGCATCCGCGCCAGCCAGTACAGCGCCGCGTCGGGATCAGAGCCGCGCACCGACTTATGCAGGGCCGAGATGAGATTGTAGTGCTCCTCACGATCCTTGTCGTAGGCCGGGCGGCGCTTCTGCAGGAATTGGCCAAGCTGCGTCGGGTTGAGCGGGCTGTCGGTCCCGATCGAGAACAGCGTCTCGGCCAAGGTCAGCAGGTAGCGGCCGTCGCCATCGGCCATGGCTACCAGGCTCGAGCGGGCCTCGGCGTCGATCGGCAACGGCCGGTTCTCGGCGACCTCGGCCCGTTGCAGCAGCTGGTCCAGCGCGTCCTCGGTCAGGCGCTTGAGCACGAAGACCTGGCAGCGCGACAGCAAAGCGCCGTTCAGCTCGAACGAGGGGTTCTCGGTCGTGGCCCCGACCAGGGTGACGATCCCCTCCTCTACGAACGGCAGGAAACCGTCCTGCTGGGCGCGGTTGAAGCGATGGATCTCGTCGACGAACAGCAAGGTGCTCTGGCCAGCCGCGCGACGCACGCGGGCCTGCTCGAAGGCTTTCTTCAAGTCGGCGACGCCGGAGAACACGGCTGAGATCTGCTGGAACTCGTAGCCGCCGGCCTTGGCCAGCAGCCGGGCGATGGTGGTCTTGCCGGTGCCGGGCGGACCCCACAGGATCATCGAAGCCAGGCGATGGGCCGCCGCCATGCGGCCGATGGGACCTTCCGGACCCAGGAGATGCTGCTGGCCCACCACCTCGTCGAGGCTCTGGGGCCGCAGGCGGTCGGCCAGCGGGGCCGGCGCGTGGGGAGTCAGGCCGGCGGCCTGAAAGAGATCGGACATCCGACTCTTTTAGCAGGCCGCCGGACGCAAGTCGCCCAATGTGCTTAACCCTGGAAGCGGGCCGTGATCCGCTGGCCATTGCGCTCGATCGTCACCGTCCAGTTGCGGGCCTGGGCGCCGGCGGCGGCGTTGAGTTCGGCGACGGTGTTGACCGCCTTGCCGTTGACCTCGCGGATGAAGTCACCGGGCTGCAGGCCCGCATTGGCCGCGTAGCCGGGGCCGATCTTGGTCACCAGCACGCCCTTGCCCACGAACGGATCGACGTTCAGGTCCTGGGCTACCGCCGGCGACAGATTGACCACGGTCGCGCCGTTGAACGGGTTGTTGCCGCTCAGCGTGCGCTCGTCGCGGGCGGGGCTCTCCGGCGCGGCCTCGGCGCGGACGGTGACCGTCTGCTCCTTGTCGCCGCGATGGATCTGCATCGGCACACGATCGCCGACCTTGTGGGTGCCGATGGCGAAAGCGCCGCCGCCTTCGTCGTTCACCGGCCGGCCGTCGATCGACAGGATGACGTCGCCTTCCTTCAGCCCCGCCTTGTCGGCCGAGGAGCCTGGATAGACCTGGGCCACCAGCACGCCGCGTGGCGCGGTCATGCCCATGCTGCGGGCGATGTCGCCGGTCACCGGCTGGCCCTTCACGCCCAACCAGGGCCGCACGACGCTGTGACCGCCGCCCAGGGCCGCCGAGACGACCTGGCGCACGACGGCCGCGGGAATGGCGAAGCCGACGCCCGAGGACGAGCCCGAGCGCGAGATGATGAAGGTGTTGATGCCGACCAGGTCGCCGTCCATGTCGACCAGCGGGCCGCCCGAGTTGCCGGGATTGATGGCGGCGTCGGTCTGGATATAGCTGCCGAAATTGGCCGCGCCGACATCGGTGCGGGCCAGGGCCGAGACGATGCCGTTGGTCACCGTCTGGCCGACCCCGAACGGGTTGCCTAGCGCCAGGACGAGGTCACCGACCTCCATCTGGTCCTGGTCGTCGATAGCCATGACGGGCAGCTTCTCGCCCTTGGTGTCGATCTTCAGCACGGCGAGGTCGGCGCGCGGATCGTCCAGCAGCACCACGGCCGGGAACTCGCGACGGTCGGCGAGCTGGACGGTGATGTCGCTCATCCCGTCGATATTGTGGTGGTTGGTGATGATCACCCCGTCGGCGCGGACGATGGCGCCCGACCCCAGCGAGCCCTGCACCTGGCTGCCGCCCTGGCCGTTGCCGCCCATGAAGAAATCCCAGAACGGGTCGACGCGGCGCTGCACGACCCGGCGGCTGGCGACGTTGACGACCGCGGGCGCGGCCTTCTTCACCACCGGCGAGAACGACAGCTTCATCGCGGCCGCGTCGGCCGGGACCCGGCGGGTCGGCTGCGGCATGTCCGGGACGGGGCCGTTCGACACCGACTGGGCGTTGGACTGGCCCGTCGGGTTCGAGCAGGCGGCCAGTAGGACGACGACGGGCAGCAGGGCGCGGATGGTCTTCAAGAAAGGCTCCTAACGTTCCTCGCGAACTCAGCCGAGCTTTCTGGCGAGTCTAAGGCGCAATGGTAAGGCTCTACGCCGCTTGCGGTTCCGGCGCCGGCAGCGGGCGGGCCTTGGCCCAGGCCAGGAGGGTCGAGGCCAGCATCAGCGCCGCGGCGATCAGCACCGGCAGGCCCGGCATGTGCAGGGTCGCGTCGTGGCGGATGGCGAAGGCGAAGGGGAACAGGAACAGCGGCGGGCCGATGATCGAGGCGATGCCCATCATCGCCGAGTTGGCGCCCTGTAGCTGGCCCTGCTCGTTCGGGGCGACGCGGCGGGTCATCAGGCCCTGCAGGCCCGGCTGGATCAGGCCCGACAGCGCAAACAGCGGCAGACCGCAGAGGTACAGCAGGCCCGTCGGCGCCAGGGCGTAGATCATGAAGCCGGCGAAGCCCGAGAACAGGCCGATCATCAGCGCCCCGCGCTCGCCGAACGCCTTGACCACCCGGCCGACGACCAGGGCCTGGACGATGATGCTGGAGACGCCGCTGGCCATCAGGGTCAGGCCGACGATCTCGGGACCCCAGCCATAGCGGAAGCCCATATAGAGCACGAAGACGCTGGGCAGCACGTTGTGGGCCAGCTGGAACAGGAAGCCGACGCCGGCCAGGCCCAGCAGACCCGGGTGGCGGTTCAGCAGTTGCAGCGAGCCGACGGGATTGGCCTTCTTCCAGTCGAAGCGCGGCTGGCGGCGCTCGGGCGGCAGGGATTCCGGCAGGACGAAGAAGCCGTAGAGCCAGTTGCACAGGGCCAGGCCCGCGCAGACCAGGAACGGCAGACGCACATCGTACTTCCAGAGGAAGCCGCCCAGCATCGGGCCGAAGGTGAAGCCGACGCCGAACGCCGCGCCCATCAGGCCAAAGCCCTTGGCGCGGTTCTCGGGCGTGGTGACGTCGGCGACATAGGCGCTGGCCGTCGAGAAGCTGGCCGCCGTCATGCCGTTGAAAATCCGGCCGACGAACAGCCACCACAGGCTGGGCGCGAAGGCCATGAACAGGAAGTCGACGCCGAGGCCGAAGATCGAGGTCAGGATCACCGGCCGGCGGCCGAAGCGATCGGACATCAGGCCCAGGATCGGCGAGCAGAAGAACTGCATCACGCCCCAGACCGTGGCGAACAGGATGTTCCAGTCGGCCGCGACAGCCGTGTCGCCGCCGCCGAACTGCTTCACCAGATTGGGCAGGACCGGGATCATCACGCCCAGGGACAGCACGTCCATGATGGCGGTGACGAAGATGAAACCCAGCGCGGCCTGACGTTTGGCGCCTGTGATCGGTTGGTTCATTGGTCGCCCTCCCCGGCGCTCTCTTGTTGGACGCTGTTGGCGCGGCTCGCAAGACCCGCCAGCAACGCCCGCCACCATTCCCCATGCCGTTGCAGGAACACCGGATCGGGAAAGCCATGCCGCGCCACGTGCGGGGTCGGCACGCTGTCCCAGCCGCGGTGCTCGACGGTGACGCGCGTACCCTCGTCCACGGCGTCGAAGCGGACCTCGACCTCGGTGTCCATGCCCGGTGCGAAGGTCGCCTGCCGCCAGCCGAAAACCAGGCGCTGACCGCGCTCCCAGACGCGGACCTCGCCGACCTCGAACACCTTGCCGCTGGCCAGGCGCTCAATCAGCCGGCCGTCCTCGAAGGCCATGACGCCCGGACTGCGCGGGGTGAACGAGAACAGGCCGTTGGGCTTCCACCACAGGGCGATGTCGTCGGTGAAGGCGTCGAACACCGTCTCCGGCGGCGCGGCGATGCGCAGGGCGACCAAGATCCTGGAGCTCACTCCCCCTCCCCTTGGGCCTTGCCCTCGACGTGCGCCTTCAAGGCCGAGAGCTGGTCGACCCAGTGGTCCTCAGCCGCTTCCAGCCAGGCCTTCAGCTGATCCATCGGTTCGGAACGCAGGCGGTAGACCCGCACGCGGGCGTCGAACTCTGGATGGCTCTCCTCGACGAGGCCGGACTGGCGCAGCGCCCGCAGGTGGCGGCTCATCGCCGGCGGGGTCAGGCCCAGGCTCTCGGCCAGCTCACCGGCGCGGCGTGGCCGCTCGCGCAGCAGATCCACTGTTCGCCGGCGGTTCGGTTCAGCCAGGGCCGCCAGGGTGCGATCGAGGGCCTCGCTCAACTCAGTCTTCCGAACCCACCGCGACCTTCAGGCCGCTGCGCTCTTCCATCTCCGCGAACGACACGGTCTCGATGTCGGCCGAGATCGTCCAGATGTGCAGCTCAGGATCGCGGCAACGATAGGTGCGCGAGCCGTAGAACTGGGTCTCGGGCTCCATCAGGATCTCGGCCCCGGCGGCCTTAGCCCGCTCGAAATGCGCATCGACGTCATCCACATAGATGTGCACCGTCTGGGTGGTCTTGCCGCCCAGCGCGGCCGGGCTGGCGTGGTTATCGCTCCACTCGTTGCCGATCATGATCGTCGTCCCGCCCCAGCTCATCTGCGAGTGGGCCAGGTTGCCGTCGGCGTCCTCGAGCAGGAAGGTCAGCTCGAAGCCGAAAGCCTTTTCCAGGAAGGCGATGGCGGCCTTGGGGTCGCGATAGGTGACAGCCGAGACGAGGCCTGTACGGGGTTCAGCCATGAAGGCGCTCCTTGCGTTCAAGGATAATATTTAACGCATATCGAAACTATATTGGCAACCGTCGTTATCCGACCGGACAATATCTCCGCGCCGCGCGACGCCTAACGCAGCGCCTGCCCCACCACCTTCAGCGAGCCGTCGCCCTTTTCGGGCTTCACGCCGGTGACCTTGGCCAGCAGCGGATAGACGTCGACATTGTCGAATACGGGCAGCACGACGCCAGGCTTGAACGACGGACCGTGGGCGATGAACACCGCGCGCATGGCTGGATCGTAGGGATCGAAGCCGTGCGCGCCGCCGTCCTTGCCGTCCCACTTGCCGGGCTTCTTCTTCGCCTCGAGCGTGGTCGTGTACCAGCCGGTCTCCGACAGGCAGACGATGGCCGGCACGCGCTTGTTGCGGCCATAGTGGAAGCGGGCCTGGATCTGGCCCTTCTGCCAGCAGGTCATGTGCGGCGGCGCACCCTTCAGGAACGCCGCCTCGACCGCCTTGGCCTGGCCGGGCATGGGCGAGAAGCTGGTCACCGCCCCCTTGGCGACGAGGTGGATCTTCGAGACGTCGATCAGATCGTCCAGCACCACGCGGTTGGCGGCCGGCAGCGGGGCCATGCCGTGGTCGGCGACGATGACGAGGTCGGTGTTCTCGAACCGTCCGCGCGCCTTCAGCCCCTCGACCAAGCGACCGATGCAGCGGTCCAGCTCGACCAGCGCCGCCTGCAGCTCAGGCGAGTCCGGGCCATAGTGGTGGCCCTCGGTGTCGGCCGCATCGAAGTAGAGGGTGGTGAAGGCCAGCGGCGGGCCGTCGGCGCTGTCCAGCCAGGCAAAGATCTGGTCGACCCGCGCATCGTACGGCAGATCGTGTTGGTACTTCAGCCAGTGGGTCGGGCGGACGCCATCGATCTCTGTCTCCGAGCCCGGCCAGAACATGGCGGCGCTCTTCTTGCCCTGCTGCTCGGCCGAGACCCAGAAGGGCTTGGCCTGGCTCCACCAGCGCGGGTCGGTCATGGTCGGGCCGGTCATGGTGAACTTGGCGCCGCCGATCGCGGCGTCCTCCATCTCGTTGCCGACGACGCCATTGCGGTCCGGCCGCTTGCCGGTCACCAGGGTGTAGTGGTTCGGATAGGTCAGGCTGGGAAACGAGGGCCGCATCGACGCCCGCGCGCCGTCGTCGGCCAGGGCCTTCAGGTTCGGGGTGACGCCGCGATCCAGATAGTCGGCGCGGAAGCCGTCCATCGACACCAGGATCGTCAGGTGCGGGGCCTTCTCGCGAGCCTGGGCGCCGCCGGTCAGGGCGAGACTCGCCGCCACGATCAGGAACAGCATGCGGAAGACGGACATCGGCGAACTCATACGCGGCGAAACTTGCGCCCCTGATCATCGCCCGAGGTTACAGGGGTGTGACAAGACCCGCATGACCGGCTCTTAACTTGGCGGGGGCGCCCAGCCTCGCCATAGTCCCCCTCGCCTGCCGACTCGTTTCGGCGCCCGGAAGCAGCCGCATGTCGATCGCCCTTGAGGCTGACCGCCTCACCAAGACCTACGGGGCGGTGCGCGCCCTGGACGACTTCTCCATCGCCATTCCGGCCGGCGGCGTGTTCGGGGTGCTGGGTCCCAACGGCGCGGGCAAGAGCACCCTTTTCCGTATCGCCCTGGGCCTGGTGCGCCCGACCAGCGGCGCGGTGCGGCTGTCGGG
>JAEXJH010000073.1 GCA_023445955.1 Pseudomonadota bacterium | reverse complement strand
GGGTCAGGTCGCCGCTGTCCTTCAGAGCCTTGTCGATCTTGGGCGAGCGCCAGACAGTGCTGGGCTTGAGCACATGGATCGTGCCGAACAGATAGATGGTGGAGTCCGCGTCTTGGATCTTCCACAGCGCCGGCTCGGCCAGGGCCGTCCCCGCGAAGCCCAGCGCCAGGACGGAAACCAGGCCGGCGGCGAGGCGACGAAGATGACGAAACATGGGACCCCCGCGAATGCGTTGGCCCCATGCTTGGACTGCTGCGGTCCTTACTTCAAGAAGGCGTCGACCGCGTCGGCGAAGGCCTTGGGCTGGTCGAACATGATGAAGTGGCGGCTGTCGGCGATGCGCTTCAGCGTGACGCCCGGCAGGGCGGCGTAGGCGTCGCCATAGGTCTTGTCGATCATCGCCATCGGCGCGCCCAGAGCCGCGTCGTAGGGATAGAGCAGCGTGGTCGGGGCCTTGATCGCCGGCAGCTCGGCGCGGGCGTCGGTGGTCAGGAGGTCGTACAGGGCGCGGGCCATCACCGACCGCGACGAGTCGATCGACCATTGCTTCATCACCTTCTGGCCTTCCGGCGACTTGACCAGGCCCATGGCGGTCATGGCCTGCTGATTGGCGAAGGCCTCGGCGCTCAGCGCGATGGTGGCGTCACGCATGGCGGCGGCCTGGGGCTTCATGCTCTCGACCGTGGCGGTCGGCGAGAACAGCGCCGCGAAGAAAGGCAGGCTGTCGACGATCATCAAGCGGCTGACGTCTTCCGGATGGCGGCGCGCCAGCAGCAGGCCGGTGAAGCCGCCCATCGAGTGGCCGATCACGGCCGGCGCCTTGAGGTGGTTGGCCTTGATGTAGGCGTCGACCGCCTCGACCACCGGCTCGACGACCGGGCCCTCGGCGTTGCCGCCGACCGGCGCGCCGGCGAAGCCCGCGACCTGGACGACGTGGACGCGGTGGGTCGGCGCCAGTTGCTTGACGGTCTCGTCCCAGACCGCGCCCGACGAGGCCAGGCCCGGGATCAGGACGACGTCGGGACCCTTGCCCGTGACGGTGACGGTGATGCGGTCATCAGCTTGGGCAGCGGCGTGGGCGTGGTTGCCGCCGAACACGCCGATGGCGGCGAGGATGGCCATCAGCATGGCGAAGAAGCGAGCGCGAGACATGGTTTTCTCCAGGCGTGCGGAAGGGTTCGGCGCAGGACGCGCCGAGCTTCGGGTTGAAGGTTCGGTGTGGCGGTGGGAGGCCCTCAGGCCTCGTCTTGGAAGATCGCTTCGATCGGCTGGTCGAACAGGCGGGCGATCTTGAAGGCCAGCGGCAGGCTGGGGTCGTACTTGCCCGTCTCCAGGGCGTTGATGGTCTGGCGGGAAACCTGGAGCTGTTCAGCCAGGTAGGCCTGGCTCCAGTCCCGCTCGGCGCGGAGCACCTTCAGGCGGTTCTTCATTGGTACCGCCTCCGGATGATCGGTTGGCTGATCCCCCAGACCAGGCAGAACAGCGGGAAGATCAGGAACAGCGGCGGCGCGGGCACGACCTCGGCATTGGCCAGGAAGCCCCAGACGGTGGAGATCCCCAGGACCGCGCCCAGCCCCCACAGCATGGCCTCGACATGGATCATGCGATCGAACTCGTCGGGCTCTTCCTTCAGATACAGGCCCATGACGACGATCACGCCCAGGATCGGGATGGCCGGCGCAGCGGCCACGATCCACAGCAGCGGCCCGGCCAGGCCGCCACCGCGCAGCAGCGACATCGAGCCGATCAGGACGACGCCGTAGCTCAGCATCGCCACGCCCAGCCGGCGCCGATAGCGCCGCATCACCGGACCGATCCGGCCCGACTTCAGACGCGAGGACGCGGTGTAGGTGAAGGCCAGGTACACCAGCAGCCAGACGAACAGCGCCGCCAGCAGCGCATGGCCCGTCAGGACGTGGGAGAAGGCCAGCCAGAACGGGATGGCCGACAGGGCGAGCGCCCCGACCACGAACACCGCCCACTGCAGCCTTTTTGGCTTTACGTCATCTTCCATGACAAGCACCCCTCTCAATTTGACAAGCTAACTTGTCACACCGAAGCGCATTGATGTCAAGGAAAGTTGTCACTTTGTCATGCACACCAATCTAAACGACTGAGACGCTTGACGTTTTGGGTGGAAAAATCAGGCCGCCTTGCGGTCCAGGAACGGGTCGGCGGCCACGACGTCGCGGGTCACGCCGCGCCAGTGGATGGCTTCCAGGCGCTTGACCGACAAAGCGCGGCCCAGCACGCCCGGGTGCGGACGGCTGAGCACTTCCCAGCCATAGCGCGAGAAACGGTCGCCGAAGTCGGACCAGCGGATCACGCGGCCTTCGGCGTCCTGGCGCCAGACGGCCTTGTCACATCCGGGGATACGCGCGCACCGCTCCCAGGCCTCGACGCGGCCTTGCAGGATCAGGAACGGATCAGGTGCGATGCGGGCCAAGGCCGCCTCCGTAGAACGTTTCACCGGTCTCGTCGGGCCGCCGACTCAGTGAGTCGCGTCCGGCGAGAACGAGGGCTAGAATTTGTGTAACCGCACCGACTGTCCACCAGATGTAGTGCGGCGCGTTGCCGCGCGGCGCGGCTGCGACAGGTCATTGGATCCTTCGGACGGCATAGCCGCGGGCCTTCATCAGGGCGGGAAGTCCTTGATTTCCGGCCATGTGCAGGGCGCCGACGACCACCAGATCGGTCCCGTGCCCTTGCCGCATGACCGCATCCAGACGGTCGGCCCAGGCCAGGTTCCGGCGTAGCAGGAGAGCCTGATAGAGCTGCGGCCGTTCGGCCTTCATGTGGTCGACCAGGACCGCGCCCAGGCGATTCATGTCGCCCTTCTGCCAAGCGCGCTCCAGCACCACGCCATCGCGCGGCGGCGACAGCTGCTCGCGGGCGACGTCGTCCAGATAGGCCAGCTCCACCGGTTCGGGCAGGTCGGCGAAGATGCGCAGCTGCTGCTCGATCGTCTCGAAGGTCTCGATCGGCTTTTCGGCGACGCGGGCGCGCTGGGTGGTGGCGACGTCGACGCCGCTCTCGACCTTGGCGCCCTTCTGGGTCATCGGCGCGACCGACAGCATCATCGCCGCCGCCCAGGGGCGCAGGCGCTCGACCTGCTCCAGCGGCACGCCGTCGCGATCCAGCACCGGGCGCAGGGTGGCCAGGGCCGTCGGCGAGAGCTTCTCGGTCAGGGAGCGGTCGGGATCGACGCCATAGAGGTCGACCAGGGCCTTGATGCGATCGGGACCGACATCGGCCCGCGTCTCGAACCAAACGCGGTCGGCGGCGGCATAGGCGCGGTCGAAGGCCCGGGTGCGCCAGCGCACATTGGGCGCGAGCACGTGCATCGAACCGAAGAGGTAGACGACCGAGTCCTTGTCGCGGACTTCCCACATCGCCGGAGCGGCTTGCGCCGCCCCCGCGCAGGCCGTCCACACCAGACCCGCCGCGATCGCTCCACGCGACAGACGCTTCAATACGCTACGCAACATCCTGCAAAGGCCCGACCGATACTGGACCTTCAGGTAAGCGCGAGGTGGTTAAGCCGTTAGTGAACGACGGCCGCGACATAACGACTCAGAGAGTCGTCCGAACGACTCAGCGCGATCGTCCGATCAGCTCCAGGCCTTGAAATGCTTGGACAACTTCAAGCCCTGGCGCTGGTAGTGCGAGCCGCCTTCGCCGTACAGCCGCTTGGGCCGCGACGTGAGAGGCTCATAGACCAGACGCGCGACGGTCTGGCCGTCCTCCAGCAGGAACGGCGTCTCGTGGCTGCGCACTTCCAGCACGCCCTTGGAGCCCTGGGCCAGGGCCTCTTCGGTGCCGAAGCCCGGATCGAAGAAGCCGGCATAGTGGACGCGGAACTCGCCGACCGACGGGTCGATCGGGGTCATTTCGGCCGCTTCCAGCACCGGGATCTCGATGTCGTCCTTGGAGGCCAGGATATAGAACTCGCCCGGATCCAGCAGCAGCTCGCCGTGACGGGCCTCCAGCGGCTCCCAGTAGTCGCGCGGGTCGTGGCCGTCCTCGTGGTCCAGGTCGACGACGCCGGCGTGGCGGCGGCCGCGGAAGCCGACGATCCCGGTGTCGGACAACAGGTCGACGCCGACGCTGCGGGTGGCCAGCTTGGCCGGCTCGCCGCGCTTGAGGCGCAGCTGGTTGAGGCGCGTGCCGGCCCGGACCAGCACCGAGAAGGTCTGCGGCGCGATCTCGATATAGAGCGGCCCCGTATAGCCGGCGTCGACGTCGTCGAAGGCGCGGGAGTGGTCGGTCAGCAGGCGGACGAAGACGTCGACCCGGCCGGTCGAGCTCTTGGGGTTGCCGCGCGCCGACACCGTCATAGGCAGGGCCAGGCGCTCCTGGATCTCGGCGATATAGACGCAGCCCTTTTCCAGCACCGCGCCCTTGGTCAGGTCCAGCTCGTGCATGGCCACGTCCTTCAGGCGCTCGGGCACCTTGCGGGCCAGGCCCGGCAGGAACGAGGCCCGGACGCGCCAGGCGCGCGCGCCCAGACGCAGGTCCAGGCTGGCCGGCTGCACCTGATCGGTGTCGAAGGGCGTGGCCGAGGTGATCGCCTCTTCGGTGATCAGCTGTTCGATATTCTGGCAGGGCAGAATCCCTGCGGCATGGGCGTCGGTCATCGGCGCGACACTCGCTAAAGCGTGGCCCCGAAGCAAGCAGGCTTTAGTGGTGATGGGCCTTCTTGGCCTGATGGCCGGCCAGCAGATAGACGCCCGCCCCCACCCCGAACAGCGCGGTGGCCTCGGTCAGGCTGCTGATCGGGTGGAACTCGACGGGCAGGAACGACAGCACCCGATCCGACAGGATCAGCAGCAGGATGTTCAGCGCGCCGAAGATGGCGAGGATGGCGGCGAAAACGCGGAACACGAGCGTCAGCATCATGGACGATCTCCAAAGTCCGGTCGGAAAGCTTGAGCAAGAAGCCTGACGCCTAAGGTTAACGGTGGGCGTTTGGTTCCCGACAGATCGCTCACGAGATGAATAGGTGTATCGCCACGCGATTGTCGGCTTGACCCGCCCCCCTCCGATACCTTTCATGCCGGCCTTTCAGGTAAAGCGTGAGGACACCGGGTGGCCGAGGATCCAAAAGACTGGGACGTCGCGACGAAGCTCATTCGTGGGGGGATCGCGCGCTCGCAGTTCATGGAGACCGCCGAGGCGCTCTACCTGACCCAAGGCTTCACCTATGACAGCGCCGAGGGCGCCGATCGCCGCTTCTCGGGCGAGGATCCGGGCTTCGTCTATTCGCGGTTCAACAACCCGACCGTGAAGATGTTCGAGGACCGCCTGGCCCTGCTGGAAGGCGCCGAGGTGTGCCGCGCCCAGGCCACGGGCATGGCCTCGATCCACGCCGCCCTGATGGGCCTGGTCCGCGCCGGCGACCACGTCGTGGCCGGCAAGGCCCTGTTCGGCTCGTGCCGCTGGATCGTCTCCGAATGGCTGCCGCGCTTCGGCGTCGAGACCACCTTCGTCGACGCCACCGATCTCAAGGAATGGGAAGCGGCGATCCGTCCGACCACCAAGGCTGTGCTGATCGAGACGCCCTCGAACCCGGTGCTGGAGATCACCGACATCCGCGCAGTGTCGGAACTGGCCCACGCGGTCGGCGCCAAGGTCATCGTCGACAACGTCTTCGCCACCCCGATCTTCCAGAAGCCGCTGGAGCTGGGCGCCGACGTCGTCGTCTATTCGGCCACCAAGCACATCGACGGCCAGGGCCGCGTGCTGGGCGGGGCCATCCTGACGACCGAGGCGATCAACGAGGAATTCTACCGCGACATGCTGCGCCACACCGGCCCGTCGCTATCGCCGTTCAACGCCTGGGTGATGCTGAAGGGCCTGGAGACCCTGGACCTGCGCGTGCGCCGCCAGGCCGACACCGCGTTTGCGCTGTCCAACACCATCGGCGAGCACAAGAAGGTGCAGCGAGTGCTCTACCCGTTCCGCTCCGACCACCCCGGCCACAACGTCGCCAAGGCGCAGATGACTGGCGGCGGCACCGTCATCGCCATGGACCTGGGCTCGCGCGAGGCGGCCTTCAGGTTCCTGAACGCGCTGGAGATCGTCGACATCTCCAACAACCTGGGCGACGCCAAGTCGATGGCGACCCACCCGCCGACCACCACCCACCGCTCGGTGCCCGAGGAGATGCGTCCGTCCCTGGGCGTGACCGAGGGCGGCGTGCGCCTCTCCGTGGGCCTGGAAGCCCTGGCCGATCTTCAGCGAGATGTGACCCGTGCGCTCGATCAGGCGTGAAACCTCTCCGCCGATGCAGCGGATGCGCCGCCGTCGCGGCCAGGACGGCGCGGCCTATGAGGCCCGCACGCGCGACATCGTCGTGCGCGTCTTCCCGGTCTATGCGGCCGAGGAGTCCTCGCCGGATCAGGGCCTCTATCTGTGGTCCTACACGGTCGAGATCGAGAACCACGGGACCGAGATCGTGACCCTGATCGCCCGCCGCTGGACGATCACCGACGCCTTCAACCGCGTGAACGAGGTCGAGGGCTCGGGCGTGGTCGGCGAGCAGCCGGAACTGAAGCCCCGCGAGGCCTTCCGCTACGTCTCCAACTGCCCCCTGCCGACGCCCTCGGGCGCAATGAAGGGCAGCTACCAGATGGTCACCGACGAGGGCGAGCTGTTCGAGGCCGAGATCCCCGAATTCTCGCTGCACCTGCCCGGCGCGGCGGCGAAGCTGAACTGAGCGCCACTCAGGCGCCTCCCACAAGATACTGAATATGCTCCGCGAACGGCGATCCGTACGCGGTGAGATTCGCGCGCGCCGTGTTTCCGCAAGCGCCCATCCGAAATACAACCATAACGAAAATCAATACCGGATTATAACAACGGTTGTTTTTAAACTCGCTTGATGTGGGCGCGCCCTGGCAAGGCCTTCGCCCGCTGATTGGGCCAAGTGGATGGAGTCGAGAGGGGATCGGCTGAACCGCGCCATCAAGGGACGCGGCATCGTCAAGATGATGGCCCTCGCGCTGGATCTCGATGTGCACGAGAGCGCCATCAGTCGCTGGCGCAAGGGCGGCCCCATGTCGCTCGAGCACGCCGCGCGTATCTCCGAGGTTCTGGACATCTCCCTGGACTGGCTGGTCCTGGGCCGGGGCGAGATGGACGCCCACACGGTCGAGGCGCTCGCCTCCGACGAGTTCGAACTGCTGCGCATCATCCGCCGCCTCAGGCGAAGCGCTCTCGCCCACCTGATGAAATTTCTCGAAGACTTGGCGCCACCGCCCGACGCTTGATCAGCACGCAATTTTAAGCATTCGAACTTGATCGCTATGCAAGTCACGGAGCCTATATCCACGAAGAGTCAATCTGTAGCTTTCAGTCATCGGCACTGCTCTTGAATAAAACCCGAAGCAATCGGTTCATTTCATAAAAGCAGTTTCGTATTTGAAAACTCAACAGAGGATCACTCACATGGCGACCTACAAAATCAAGATCTACAACCAGTCTCTGATCAACAAGTCCTACGTCGCGTTCATGCAGGCCCCGATCGTGACCGCCAGCGGCGGCACGACCCCGATCTACACCAATGCCTGGGCCACCTTCGAGAACGTGACCAACGGCAGCTGGGACTCGGTGACCTACAGCGAAACGACCTACGCCTACTGGTCGCAACCGTCCGAGGCCCTGAGCCCCGGGACGGTCGTCGACTCCGGCGGCGTCATGCAGGTCAACACGGCCACTAAGGACACGGTCGCCTTCACCAATACGGGCGGCACCGGCTTCACCACGCTCACCAGCCCCGGCGGCGCCCAGGACGGCTCGTTCCAGATCGTCACCAGCGCTGACTTCACGCCGGCGAACAACTTCGCCTTCGGCCTGGCCAGCAACAATGGCGGCGTCATCCCCTCGCCCGTCGCCACGTTCCCGGCCGCGCCGAACGAAAAGTACAACGTCACCCCGGTGGTGAAGTTCTTCGTCGCCGACGGCGCCTACCAGGAAGGCGAGATCATCGACGTGACCACGGTGTCGAACACCTACGCCACGATCGACTTCACCGGTCGTCCCGAGACCACCGCCACCGTGACCCAGGGCTCCAACGGCGTCTTCGTCGTCACCTACAGCTAACGGCGCCTGGCGGAGCGGCTCCCCACCAGCCCCGCTCCGCCCTCGCCGAATGGCGGGCGGGCCGTCGTCCCACCCGGCGGCC
>JAEXJH010000072.1 GCA_023445955.1 Pseudomonadota bacterium | reverse complement strand
GCGGCGAGCCGTCCGGTCCAGGCGCGGGCAATGTTGGCCTGGAAGATCTCGCCGGACAGGATGCGGCCCACGACCCCCGCCACCGCAGCCTCATAGGCCTCGCCGTCGGAGGCGACGAGGTCGGCGCACAGGGGGCCTTCGAAGCTTGGTTGATCGGCGGGCGCCTCGAGCCAGGCCAAGGCGTCGCGGGCGCGGCTCTGCGCCTCGCCGTCGGTCTCACCGCGTCCCACGGCGACGACCTGCCGCGCGTGGTGGTCGAAGGCCAGCAGCGCCGGATAGCGGGCGCAGGTCAGGTCCGGCCAGGCGGTGCGGGCGAGGTTCAGCGCCTCGACCCGGTCGCCCAGTTCGTAGGCCGCCAGCCCCACGACGCCGCCCTGGAATGGCGGCCCGTCGGGATCGCTGGACAGGCGAGGGCCAACGAGATCGCTCAGCGCCGCGAACGGCTCGACCGCTTCATCGAAGACGGCGTCCGGCGCACGCAGCAGATACGACCAGCGCCCGCCCCCGCCGGTGACCAGCGCGCAGGCGTAGGGCTCGTCCCGAAACGGAGCCAGCGCCCACACCGGCTCGCGCCAGGGGGCGGTGAGAAGAGCGACGCGGCGCATGGGCGGGTGATAGCGGCTCCCGCCGGCGGGGACTACTCCCGTCCCCCGCCCTTCACCGTGAACAGCCCCACCAGCCCCAGGGCCAGCAACCCCGCGATCGGGATGAAGCCCGCCACCTGGCTGGCGAAGATCTTGGTCGCCAGGGCCACCAGCAGCGAGCCCAGCCACATGGTCGCCGTGCCCGACAGCGAGAACAGGCCGAAGAACGCCGCCATACGGTCCGGCGGCGCCAGGCGCACCAGCAGCGTGCGGCTCGACGCGTACTGGGCCGTGACGAAGACGGCGATCAGCAGACCCAGGCCCAGATAGATGATCTGCGGCAAGGTGTTGAACAGCGGGAAGCTCCAGATCGGCGGGTGCGTCGCCGCGTCCCAGCTCCAGAAATAGAGGATCTTCTCGCGGCCCATGCCCAAGGTGCCCAGCAGCACCAGGATGCACATGCCGACCTCGACCTGGATCGCCCGGCGCGGGCCCAGGGTCTTGTCGAACCACGGTGCGATCAGCCCGCCCAGCACGCCGAAGATCGACAGCGAGATGCCGTAGGCCAGCATCTCCAGCTCGCCCCACTTCATCAGGCCGGCCGCGAACAGCCCGCCGAAGATCAAGAGCGCCGTCATGCCGTCGCAGTACAGCATCCGCGCGCCCAGGAACTTGGCGACGTCGGCATGGCCCTTGAGGTTGCCGAAGGTGTCGATGATCAGCTTGATGCCGTCCTTGATCGCCCCGACCAGCGTGGCGCCAGCGCGCGGGGCGTCGCGGGTCCACAGGAAGAACGGGATCGCGCCCAGCAGCATCACCGTCGCCGACATCGGGCCGACGATGCGGCTGGGCTCGTGCTCGGCCTGGCTGAGGCCGAAGAGGGGGGCGGACGGCACGAACGACCAGGGCACGACGCCCGGCAGCACGAACGCCCACATCACGAAGATCAGCAGGGTGACCGACAGGGCGTTGGCCAGGGCGTAGCCCAGCCCCGACAGCACCGGCTCTTGCCCCTTCTCCGCCGAGCGCGACAGCAGCGAGTTCTGCAGCACGTCGCCGCAGTTATAGGCCACGCCCAGGATGATCAGGACCACGCCCACCAGATCGACCGGCAGGCCGCCGGGCTTGGCCCACCACAGGGCGAACAGCAGCGGCGCCATGATCGCCAGGATCCCGGCCATGAACGGCTTGCGCGGCCCGAACCGCTCGATCGAGGCCCCCAGGATCGGGGCCAGGATCGCGGTCAGCACGCCATAGACGGTGGAGATGTCGGCGACGGTCGCCTGGCCCCGGACCGGATCGCCGACCAGCACCCGCGAGAAGTAGGGCGAGAAGACGTAGATGGTGACCAGGATCACGTAGGGATCACGGGCGCCCTGGTGCAGGATCCAGCTGAGCGCGCTGCGGGAGAGCTTCTGTTTGGGGGCCGGGACGAGGGTGTCATCACCCGCGACGTCACTCATGCCCGGAGGCGCGCCCGCCAACTCGCTCATACCACACCCTGATGACGCTCGGCCCTCTGATGGGGCCGTCAGGTGAGGCTGGACCTTAAACGAGCGTTTGTCACGTTATGGATTCTCCTCCCTCGCAGGGGGAGCAGATCCCTAGAGAAGGATGTGCGCCCGCACCTTCTCGCGCGTGTCCGCATCGATCCCCACCGCCTGCTCCAGATACCCGTCCAGCGTCCCATGCTGGTCCTTGATCACCTCGAACGCCGCCGCGAGGTACCGCGCCTCGACGCCCATCGCCGCGCGCATGGCGGCCTCGTCCGGGCGCCGGCCGGTGAGGCCCTGGATGTGATCCATGAACATCGCGCCGCGGCGGTC
The DNA here is from genome assembly GCA_023445955.1 of Pseudomonadota bacterium. Classification (GTDB taxonomy): domain Bacteria; phylum Pseudomonadota; class Alphaproteobacteria; order Caulobacterales; family Caulobacteraceae; genus Caulobacter. Next base: position 2,636 of record JAEXJH010000072.1, on the reverse strand, counting down.
GAAGCGGGTCGGGTCGTTGGTCAGCAGGTAGTCGTCGATGACGTCGTCGTCGCTGACCCCGGCGATGTGGTGGGTCAGGGCGGCCAGAACGCCGGTGCGGTCCTTGCCCGCCGCGCAGTGGATCAGGGCCGGCCCCTTTCCCTCGGCCAGGGCCAGGAAGTAACGCCGGAAGAGGTCGATGTGCCGCTCCTTGAACGGCAGGCGGCGATAGTACTCGTCCATGTAGTCGTGGACGGTATCCACCGTGAGGTCCGTGCTGGTGATGAACTCCAGCCAGGGATCCACGCCGGTGACGCCCAGGTCGTTGTCAATCACCTGGGCCGAAAAGCCCGTCCAGCGCCGCGAGGGCGAACGCTCGCGCTCGTTGGGCCGGCGCAGGTCGACCAGGGTGACGATGCCCATCGCCGCCAGGGCCTCGAGATCGGCGTCCGTCGCCTCGGCCTGGTGGGCGGCGCGGAACAGCACGCCCCGCTTCAGACGCCCCTCCCCCGCGGCGTAGTCGCCGAAATCGCGGAAGTTCTCGACGCCTTGGAGCGGGATGTGCCGGGTCATTCTACTTCCTCAAAAGCGGCTGGATGCGATCCTGCAACGGCTGGTCGACATAGGTGTGAAAGAGCCAGGCGAACCCGTAGGCGATCGGGAAACCGGCCAGCCACATCAGCCACTGCCAGCCGATGCCGATCGGCACGGTCTCGATCAGCTTGTGGACCCCGCTCCAATAGATCACGCCGACGAAGATGTGGGTGATGAAGAGGGCGAACGACAGCTTGGCGCCCTCCTCGATCCACCGCTGAGGGCGCCTGACCGGCAGGCGGCCCGCGCCTAGCACGATCATGGCGATGGCCACGAGCGAGGGCGTGTCGAACATCCAGGTGTCGGGCAGGGCGTAGCGGTCCAGCGGTTGGGTGATCACCAGGAGGGCGACGCCGCTCCACAGCAGGATCTTGGCCGCCTGCTCCGAAGGCCAGCGCATGTCGACGGCGCGGGCCAGGCAGACGCCCAGCACGAACAGCGGCAGGGCGCGCACGACGCCGTACTGGAACTGCAGGTCCGGCAGGGCGTGATGGAAGACGTGGCGGGCGAGGACCTCGAACACGGCCAGGATCGCGGCGCCGATCAGCGGCAGGATCCAGGCGTGGCGGATCTTGCTGACCGTTTTCCAGAAGAGCGGGAACAGGGCGTAGCAGACGATCAGCGCCGACAGCGACCAGCTGGGCAGGTTCCAGCCGTCGCTGGTGAACCCCCAGGCATGGACCAGGAAGGCCTGGGCCGGCAGCTGGTCCCAAGCAAAACGGCTGGGCTTGTGGGCGTCGGTGCCGACCGTGTTGAGGATCAGGACCAGCACGACCAGGAAGCCCAGCACGACCAGGTGCCCCGGCCACACCCGCCCGGCCCGGCGCATCCAGAACCGCACCGGCGAGACCCGCCCGCTCAGCACCGAGCCGCCATAGGCCCGGCCCAGCACGTAGCCGCTCAGCATCAGGAAGAAGTCCGTCGCCAGAAAACCGCGCGAGAACACCTGGCCGAAGCGCTCGATCCGCATCGGGCTCTCGGCGCCGTAGTGGTAGACGACGATCAGCAGCGAGGCGAGGAAGCGCAGGAAATCCAGCGCGCCGCCCCGAACGGCCTCTTTGTCCGGGCGCTCCAGGACGACCGCGGCCTGCGGCTCATCCGGAGGAATCTGGGGAAGCGGGACGGTCACAGTCCTGGCCATAACAAAGGCGTCGGCCGTGCGAAAGCCGTGTCCGGAACGTCGTCTTGCGGTGTGGCGTCACGGCGACTATCTGTAACTAGACTTGTTTCCGATAGGTATTCCAATGTCTCGCATGCCCGTCCTGTTCGTCGGCCACGGCTCGCCGATGAACGCCATCGAGGACAACGCCTGGAGCCGCGACTGGCGCCGGCTCGGCGACACCCTGCCCCGTCCCAAGGCGGTGCTGATGATCAGCGCCCACTGGGAATCGCGCGGCGCTTCGGCCGTTAGCGCTTCGCCGGCGCCGGAGACGATCCACGATTTCGGCGGCTTCCCGCAGGCGCTGTTCGACGTCCAGTACCGCGCGCCCGGCGATCCGGCCCTGGCGGCGCGGGTCGCCGAGCTGCTGTCGCCCGATGGGGTGGTGCAGCACCCGACCCGCGGCCTGGACCACGGCGCCTGGGGCGTTCTGAGACCGATGTATCCCGATGCGGACGTGCCGGTGGTGCAGCTCAGCATCGACCGCGGCCGCCCGGATCGCTGGCACTACGAGGCTGGGAAGCGACTGGCGTCGCTGCGCGACGAAGGCGTGCTGATCATGGGCAGTGGCGACATCGTCCATAACCTGCGCGCGGCCGACTTCCGCAGGCTGGAGGCGCCGGAATGGGCGGATCGGTTCAACGAGAAGGCCAAGGCGCTGATCCTGGCGGGCGAACATGATCCGCTGATCGACTGGCGGTCGCTGGGGCCGGATGCGGAAATCTCGATCAACAGCGCCGAGCACTATCTGCCGCTGCTGTATGTGCTGGGCGCGCAGGCGAAGGGGGAGCCGGTGAGCTTCTTCACGGACGACGTGTTCGCGGCGATCTCGATGACGGGGGTCAAAATCGGAACGGCATAAACCTCTCCTCCCCCTTTTGGGGGAGGTGGCGCGGCCGCGAAG